>JBDLJI010000039.1:0-11240 GCA_039714455.1 Thermodesulfobacteriota bacterium | reverse complement strand
CTGGTGATGACCAGGATGCAGGAGAACTCTTAGATATTGCTCTTCATTGCGCCCGCAACCGGGTTGTGGTCAAAAGACCACGCTTGGCCCCAACACTTGGCAATGATGTGCCATCCCATTCTATAACAGGGAAAACCAGCCGCTTTGATGTCTACCTGATCTGAACTTATTCAGCAGGACCAGCCCGTATTTCTCACAAGTTGAGACAGCCGCAGATAAGCACCCTTTCAGGGCACTCTTTTTAGTACCCCCTCGGAGTCGGAGTTTATGCCCTGTTGTTAAGGGTGCTTACCTGAGGGGTGTAAACTTCGACTTCGGATATGAGAAGTAGGGAATCCGGCTATATAATAATATAGCCGGATTTTCTCCGACAGGCAAGCGACTGCAAGGAGAATCCGAAATAGATGTGACTGTATCGGTTTGTGAAAGGTTAGCCAATTTCAGCAGCAGCCTTTTCCATGGCTGCATCTATCTGCTGCAAACGTTCTTCAGGTAATTTAATTGGCACCTGGTACACCAGGAGCCTGTTCATTATCTCTGCAGAACCTGGCAGGTTTTGCGGATCATACACCACCCTTCTTCTGCCATCCTGGTCCTTAAACGGCCAGCCACTATCTGTGATTGTAGAGCCATTTATTATATGCTCCCATTTGGGATAGTAATGCCAGGTATTCTCGGCAAAGCTGATCGCACCTGCCCCGTTATCCTGCAAAATGCGATTAACGATCTGGGCAATTTCACGGCTTGGCAGGAAAAATGCCAAAAATGTCGCAGAATCACCCTCCTCATCAACCAGGGTTCTGAATGTCACCCCCGGCAGCTTGCTGACTGAATTCCTCATGGCAGTCTTGTTTTTTTTCTGGGCAACGATCATATCGTCAAGCTGGGCAAGCTGAGCAATACCGATGGCGCCCTGGAGTTCCATCATGCGGTAATTAAATCCAATAAAGCTCCTGCCTTCTCCTCCCCTGCCGCCCGGGTTTGGGACATGGTCATGACCGTGATCATGGTATTCGGACATGTTACGCCAGATATTTTCATCATCGGTTATGATCATGCCGCCTTCCCCTGTGGTCATTGTCTTGACCGCATCAAAAGAAAAGGTGCCGCATTTACCGAATGTTCCGAGATGCTTGCCCCGCCACGTTCCTCCAGCGGCCTGGGCTGTATCCTCTATAACCGGGATATTGTGCTTATCCGCAATGGCCATAATCTCATCTATCCTGGCTCCTGAGCCAAGCATATGCACAGGGATAATGGCCTTTGTTTTCCCGGTGATCTTTTTCTCCAGATCGGCGGGATCCATATTGAGCGTGGTGTCAATTTCTGTAAAAACAGGTATGGCGCCGACATCGAATATTGCCTCCCAGGTGGCCACGAAGGTGAATCCCTGGGTGATGACCTCATCGCCCGGCCCGACACCGAGCACGGCCAATGCCACCTTCAGAGCCACTGTTCCCGAGGTTACTGCCTGGGCGTAACCAGCTCCATTATACTTGGCAAATTTCTCCTCAAAGGTACGCACCTTATACACTCCCTTGCGTTGTTCACCGAATTCATAGCGAAACAGCACACCTGTTTCCAGTACGTCCAATATCTCCTGTTTTTCTTTCTCACCAAAGACCTCAAAGCCTGGCATTTCATGTTCTCCTAAGTTTGGTTGCTCATTATATTTAATCTACTTACGCAGCCATTTTTTAATCTTGTTCGATTTATTCAGTAATACAATCTTCGGTCTGTAGTTATTTAATTCCTCTTCAGAAAAGAATGCATAGCTGACAATAATAATCTGATCCCCAATCAATCCCTTGCGTGCAGCAGCGCCATTTAACCCTATCACCCCCGAGCCCGGCTGCCCTTCAATGGCATAGGTGTCAAAGCGTTCGCCATTGTTAATGTTATAGACCATCACCCGCTCATAGGGATGCAGGTCCACAGCATCCAGGAGTTCTTTATCAATTGTCAGGCTGCCTTCATAATTCAGGTCTGAATCAGTAATGGTAGCCCTATGTATTTTTGATTTCAACATGTGACGTTGCATTGTAATTTACCAATATCATTTGCTTGTTTCAGTATCACTTCCCATAAAATAATTATCAATCAATCTCGTTTGGCCGACTTTTACTGCCAGGGCCAGAACACTATTTGAATCAATCACTTCCTTATCAGAAAGATTATCTTTATCAACTACAGAGATATAGTCAACACTAACCCCGGAGTTGGTTAAAATAATATCACGAATCTCGGACCTTAACAGCTCCGCGTCTGTAAAGCCGTTGTCGAATCTTGTTTTTGCGTGCTGGATTGACTTATAGAGGCAGAGAGACTGCTCCCTTTCCTCACTGGAAAGATACGTGTTGCGGGAACTCATGGCCAGACCGTCTTCTTCCCGGACTATGGGATGACCGACAATCTCAATATCCCAGTTGAGATCACGGGTCATCTTGCTGATAACGCTGAGCTGCTGAAAATCCTTCTGGCCAAAGACAGCAATATGAGGTTTGACGATGTTGAACAGCTTGGCAACCACCGTGGTCACCCCCTCAAAGTGCCCGGGACGCTGTTTGCCGCAAAGTGTATCAGTAATGGCACAAACACTGACACGGGTGTTAAAATCAGGTTCATATATTTCACTGTCAGTCGGCACAAAGAGGATATCAACCTTCTCATCTGCAGCCATCCTGCTATCCCTCGCCAAATCTCTGGGGTACCTGCTGAGATCTTCGCCTGGGCCGAATTGCAGGGAATTGACAAACAGGCTGACCACGACCCGGTCAGCCAGACGCTTGGCCAAACGCATCAGACTCAGGTGGCCTTCATGAAAATATCCCATGGTCGGGACCAGAGCGATTGTACTGGAGCCGGCAATAACTTCATTGGACCAGCGGGTCATATCAGCCAATGGATGGATGGTCTGCATGCGGGAGGGATAAACAGTTACTCTTTATTTTCTTCAGGTTTGGATGCTGTATTGATCTTTTCACCACCTAAGGAGAGAAGCAATGCCTGTACCCTAGATCTGCTGAGCAATGGGTCATCTTCTTCTTCCATAGTGCTCAAAAGCTCCTCATACTCTTTGCGAGCTTTAGACGGCTCACCATTTGCCTTATAAATTCTTCCCAGAGCAAGGTGAGCCTCCTCTTTAAAGCCGGTGGTTTTTTTTAATAGATTGTATTGGGCAATAGCCTGGTCGTGCTGGCCGGCTTCCTCATAGCTTTGTGCCAGGTTTATCCTGACGAGTGGTACGAGGGAGTTGTCAGCAGGAAGTTTGGCAATGATTTCTCCATACCTTGCAACCGCTGCATCAAACCTGCCTTCCTGGTAGTCCAGATGCGCCAGTTCCAGTTTCCCCCAACGGGCGGCATCTGTTCGAGAATAATCGTTGATAACATTCTCCAGCATCTGTGCCCGTTCCTCTGTTGCCTCAGTCTGCATGGCAGAAGCAAGAAGTGAAGCACCCTTATTTGCCTGAAGTTCAGTATAGTAATCGTAAAAAACCCAGGCAAGAGCCAAAACTACAATACAGATCAGACCTATCTGCAGATTCCTGGCATTCTCTCGAACAAAAGAAATCATTCCTGGAGGGAGGTTCAGCTCTTCCATGATGCCTGTACGGGTATCAGGCTGTTGTGATTCAATGTTCTTCTTACTGAATAAACTCTGTGCGCTCATTAATATATCCTTGTGTAAAATATGAATAGGCCCGGCTCATTTTGTCAGACCAACTCGATTATCATCATAAAATGCTACGATTATTTCAAAAAATATTTCTACCAGACACCAATCAACAGTTTCATCCTGTCATTTAGGAGCCGATTACTATAATATCGACTGCATAAAAAATCATCCGGCTTTTTTAATAGATTCTTATCCAAAAGGTAAAAAATCATTTTATGACATATTATTTAAAGGTTACAATATTTTTTGTACTTCTTGTATGTTATTTTGGAACAGGTAAAAAAAGCAACAATATATAACGTAACTCCGACAATCCACTGACCTTATGCTCGAATTACCAACTCCCAGAATTCTGACGGTAACGGAACTTACCAGATCCATACGCGGTATTCTTGAGACAGAACTTCCATTTATTACTGTCAGTGGAGAAATTTCCAACCTCCGAAGGCCCTATTCCGGACATCTGTACTTTACTCTCAAGGACGATTCATCCCAGCTTAAGGCAGTACTTTTCAAGCAACAACAAAAATATCTCCGGGAACTGCCCGAAGATGGGCAGCAGGCAATCTGCCGGGGTCGCATCTCAGTGTATGAACCGCGGGGCGAATATCAGCTAATCATTGACTATTTGGAACGCCATGGTACCGGCGAACTCCAGATTGCCTTTGAAAACCTCAAGCAGAAACTTGCTGAAGAAGGGCTTTTCGACCAGAATCAAAAAAAAGAAATTCCAGCATTCCCATCCCGGGTTGCGTTAGTCACCTCTCCTGAGGGGGCGGCATTATTTGACTTTCTTAAAGTAGCCCGGCACCGTTTTCCATCCCAGCCCATTGAAATCTTTCCTGTCAGGGTACAGGGCAAAGAGGCTGCAGCCGAAATTTGTGCTGCCCTGGAAACTCTCAACCAAAGCAAACGATCCGATGTTATCGTCTTATGCCGCGGCGGCGGGTCCATCGAGGACCTTTGGCCGTTTAATGAGGAGAGCGTCGCCCGGGCCATCCATTTGTCAGACATTCCTGTTGTCTCGGCTATAGGACACGAGATTGATTTCACTATTGCCGATTTTGTCTCAGATCTGCGAACGCCGACTCCGACTGCAGCTGCTGAGGCGGTTATCCCCAACAGACAGATACTCTCAGAACATGTCCAGCGACTTAAGCTGTTACTGGCCAAGGCCGTTTCTCAATCAATACGGGGAAAAAGACACCGGGTAAATATGCAGCAGCGCATGCTTGGCGATCCCCGCTCACTTATTGCCCACAATTTACTGCACCTTGATAATATATATTCTTCTCTCGTGCATAGTTATCGAGGTTATTTGTACGGGCTTACCATGCGACTTCAATCCCTTTCAGGAAAGCTTCACAAACTCAGTCCTGTCCAGCAGCTTACCTCCAAACAGCAATGGACCGGAGAACTCACCAGGCGTTTGCAGAGCGTGATACTGCAGCACCTCCATAAAAAAAGACACCGACTGACCACGGCAACAACCCTTCTTGATGCGATCAGTCCCCTCGGAGTCCTGGCCCGTGGATATGCGGTAGTGAGGTCTGGTCCCAAAGAAAAACAGCCAGGTGAACTGATACGGTCGACCAAGCAGGTGACTGTCGGTAAAGATCTGGAAGTAATTCTTCAGACAGGAAAACTTGGTTGTGAAGTGACTGAAATCAAAAAGAATGGTCGGGATGAGAGGATTTGAACCTCCGACTTCATGCTCCCGAAGCATGCGCGCTACCAGACTGCGCCACATCCCGACCTAATTATAAAGAACTTCAATAATAAAAACTGAAAAAAAACGGCAGGTGCTGTTTCCGCATCGCGGAATTACACCTGCCGGAATCGTACTAAATTTTAAAACAGGATATTACTTCTTAACAGCACCAGCAAGTTTGCTGCCGGCTTTGAACTTGGCAACTTTCTTGGCAGCGATCTTGATCATCTTGCCAGTCTGAGGATTACGGCCTTGTCTCGCAGCTCTCTTAGCAACAGAAAAAGTACCAAAACCTACCAATGTCACCTTATCACCTTTTTTCAGTGCCTTGGTGATTGCATCCAGCATACCATTCAAACCTTTCTCTGCTGCTGCTTTGCTAACCCCTGCTGCTTTAGCCATGCTTTCTACTAAATCACTTTTGTTCATGCCCCTTTCTCCTCTTTCTTTTTTTTTGTTGATTGGATTATTTAACAAGTTCCCTTGTGTCTAATTGCTAACCAATACTTACAAATTCATATGGCGATTTAACGAACAATAACTTGATTGTCAAACAAAATTTGCCTCTATTCCTAAAAAAAATCGGGTTTTCACAAAAAGATAAAAAACAAATTCTCTATCTCGAAGAACTCATCTGTTAGGAGGAAGCATTTCAAAAAAGAATCCCTTTTCGGCCTGCCATGCTAAGAAAAACCTTTTTTATACCGAAATCATTAAACTTTCTCATAACTGACTGTCTCGTTGCCTCCTGCACGAATGGCTTAATATCATCCTCCAGGAGCTCGATAATGGCCGAATCATTTGATATTCTTACACGACAACCCATAAAACCAAAATCCTGAAGAACATTTTCGCTCCTTCTTATGAGATCGATTTTTTCCAGGCTGATCTGTTGATCGGTGGCGATCCGGGTTGCCAGGCAGGAAGATGAATGTTTATCCCAGTTTGGCAGATCCAGTTCCTTGCTGAGTTGGCGGATTTCTTTTTTTGTCAGCCCGGCATTTGCAAGTGGTGTTTTGATCTTAAGCTCATCCAGAGCTTTTAATCCAGGCCGGAAATCACTCAGGTCTTCCAGGTTTGTACCATCCATGAGTACATTAAAATTAATCTCAGACAATTTTTCCTGGAAGATCTGATAGATCTTTTTTTTGCAAAGATAGCACCTTTCCAGGGGGTTTGCTGTGAACTCGGGCCAGGAAAGAGGATTTAAGCTGACAGTCAGCAGTCGACTGCCAATCAGGTCGACAACCTCCCTGACTGACTCACTTTCTCCAGGCGGAAGCAAGGGCGTATCGGCAAATACAGCAATGGTGTTTTCATGGCCCAGAATATCATGGGTGACTTTCAGGAGCAGTGTACTGTCAACACCTCCGGAACAGGCAACAGCAACCCGGCTTTCCCGGCCTATTATCTCCTTAAGTTTCTTCTTCTTATCCGTTAGAGAAACAGGCAATTGTATTCACCATTTTAATGTCGCTTACTCCTCGTCCTCTTCAGGTTCGGCAGTAGGGAGCATATTCAGCGGTTCATTGAGAGTGAATTTATTTTTCAAAATCCACTCTTTCAGGGTTTCAGCTATCTCCCTGGCCTTAAAATAACTGGACAAAGGTGCTGTCTGCACAGGCTTGCCGTTTACTTCTATCTCACCGCTCATCAATTGAGCGTAACTCACCTCTCCGTAGTTTCTGGCAACCCTGTTCGGATAATCATAGGCATAATCAACTACCTGGGTGAAAAGTTCGCTGTTTGAAACACCGGTAAATGCTGCCATCTCTGCATTGAGAATTGGTATGGGTATACCCAGGCCCACTGCCAGAGTGGACCCATAACCCAGCATGCTGATCCCCTTTAACCATTTCGGAGACATCTGCTTCAGGTCACCCTGGACCATGAGTGTGCCTGCCGGACGCATGGGCGCTCCTCCTTCTGTTCTCATAACATTCGGATTATGCTGGGTCCCGTGCCAGGTTACAAACCCTACCCCGCCACCGAGAAATATCTTTGTTCCCAAACCGATGGTCTTATATAATGGATCATTGAGCAACGGCGACAATTCACCTGCACTGCAGTAGTTGGCATTCTTGCCGTTGGGCTTCAGAGTACCCATATATGTGTAGATTGTTTTTTCAGACAGGTTGATGGCGCAATTATAATTCTGATATGCATTCCTGGGATTTGTCAGCAGTGCAAAAGGCAGTTCCTCAAGTGTTATCTCTTTGGATAATTTCTTGGCCGGATAACAGTCAGTCCCGTAAGCTATTGCTTCCAGCGCTATCTTCCTGCCGGCTACAAGGTCCTCTATAACATGACCGCCGCCATAGCGAAACTCTCCTGGAAACACTTTGTTAAGGGGATCATCCTCAGTGGACTCAGTAGCACCTATATAAATATCAACTGCTGCAAGACCGGCATAGGCAGGCACATCATTAAGCAGCACCTTTGAAGCCTTTAATGTCGGTGTGGTATGACCAAAATTAATAAAGGCACCTGATGAACACATAGGGGAAAAGGTCCCGGTAGTAACCACATCAACCTTGCCTGCCGCTTTTTCCGGACCTTCCTTGCTAACGATGCCGACCATCTCCTCTGCGGTCACAACTACTGCTTCACCGGCCTTAATCCTGGCGTTTATTTCCTCATAGGTCTTATTGACCTTCTGTTTACTCATTAAAATCTCCTGAAAAGTTTTTCAATTAAAAAACGGCGTCAATTATGATGCAATCGTAGATAAGCGTAGACTTCGAATAGTCTCGCGCTCAGCAACAGGGCCTAATAATATTAATATTATAGGCGCAATACCTGGCAGTCGAGTGTTTTCTGCGAGACCGATAATTGTAGCAGTATCCGTGTTGGCAAGGCAACCTTTTTGCTGCAGAAACGGGTTTTTTCTTTTCTTCTGGCATGAGATGCTTTAAGTTCACTTTTTTCCCAGAGTATAATGACCAGGAAACATATAAAGGAAGCAAAACGCCGATGAAAAACTCAAAAAAGGCTGACAGCAACAAGGCCGAACTTGAAAAAATAAGAAGGAAAATTGACGCTATTGACAACAATTTCCTTGAACTCCTGAAACAAAGGGTTCAGCATGCCCAGGACATTGGCCGTATCAAGTCAAAAGATAAACGGGCCAAGTATGACCCCCTGCGTGAACGGCAGATTTATGCACGTCTCCTGGAAAACAACCAGGACGAATTCCCTGAACAGGCCCTGCGCTCCATTTTTCACGAAATCATTACCACCTGCCGCTTGTCCCAGAAAAGACCGGTTGTCTCCTATCTTGGGCCGGAAGCGACCTATACGCATCTGGCCGGTGTCAAGTACTTCGGCCACTCGGCTGATTATACCGCCATTGAGAGCATAGAGGACATCTTCTCAGAGGTGGAACGGGGCCGGACAACTTTTGGTGTAGTCCCGGTGGAAAACTCCATTGAGGGAGCTGTATTCTCAACTCTGGACTCCTTTATGAAGCACAAGGTTAAGATTTGCGGAGAGGTAAACCTTGAGATCAGCCACAACCTGGTCTGCCAGTCAGGGAACATAGAGGACATAAAAACTGTTGCCTCGCATTCACAACCCCTGGCCCAGTGCCGGGAGTGGTTGAAAAAGAATCTGCCGGACATCCCAACCCTGCCGGTTTTCAGCACCGGCGTTGCCGCCCAGATGGCTGCCAAGGATTCTCATATCGGGGCAATTGCCAGTTCCCTGGCGATCAAAACCTATCAACTCCAGGTTGTCGAACGTGCCATTGAAGACTACCGCGGTAATACCACACGCTTCCTGGTTATCGGTAAAAAATCGCCTTTACGAAGCGGCAGGGACAAAACCTCTCTGCTCATAGGCCTTCTTGACAAACCCGGTGCTCTGAATGAAGCTCTCGCCATCCTGGCTGACAAGGATATCAACCTTGCCAAGATCGAATCCCGGCCCATAAAGGGCATGCAGTGGAAATATCTGTTCTTCATGGATATGGTTGGACACATGGAAGATAAAAAGATCAAGGAAGGCTGCCGTGATCTGCAGAGAGTCTGTTCATATTATGAATGGCTGGGTTCATATCCCATGACCGACGAAGAGAACAGCTAGCCCGCATTTCTCACGAACATTTCAGCATTCAATAGTGAATGGTGATAGTCTGAGGGCATAGAAGAAGGTATACAGAATATTAACAGGAACAGAGTGTCTACGAATGATGTAGATGAAAAAATGTGCTGAACTGTTCGCACAAGGCAAGTCGATACATCCGTATAGCCTGCAGTATAAGGCGGTAAGCATACTAAAGTATAGCTCATCCCCCCTTACACTTTGTCTATCCGGCGTCTCGACTTGTGAAAAACCAGGGCTAGGCGCCCGCATTTCTTAATTTTTTAAAACCCCGCGACCATGCTTTTACTGGCAATAGAAAGCTCCTGTGATGAAACTGCAGCAGCAGTGCTTCAAGATGGAATAAACCTGCTCTCCAGTGTGGTTGACTCCCAGATCCAGGTGCACAGCCCTTATGGCGGGGTTGTACCGGAACTCGCTTCCCGCAGGCATATCGAAACCATCTATCCAATTGTAGATCAAGCTTTAAAACAGGCTGCCATCCGCCTCGACCAGCTTGATGTGATAGCAGTAACCCAGGGACCGGGGCTGGTCGGTTCTTTGCTCATCGGCATGTCTTTCGCCAAGGCAATCGCCTATGTCGAAAATCTTCCCTGCATAGGGGTAAACCACATGGCCGGTCATCTGCTCTCGGTCTTCCTTGGAGCCGACCATCCAAGCTTTCCTTATATAGCCCTGGTTGCATCCGGCGGCCACTCAAGCCTTTACCTGGTAGATGATCCTTTATCGTATAAGCAGATTGGCCAGACAAGGGATGATGCTGCCGGAGAAGCCTTTGACAAGGTTGCCAAGCTCCTGGGTCTTGGTTATCCGGGAGGTCCTATAATTGCCGAAAAAGCAGAAATAGGCAACCCTGATGCTATCAGTTTTCCCAGGGCCTGGTTGGAACCCGATAGCCTTGATTTCAGCTTCAGCGGAGTAAAAACCGCTGTCGTCAACTATGTCAACAGGGCCAACCAGAAAGAGGAAGAGCTTAACATTCCTGACATCTGCGCATCCTTCCAGGAGGCTGTTGCCGATGTTCTGGTTGAAAAAACCATTAGAGCAGCTAAAAAATGCGGTGTCTCCCAGATCGTTCTGGCCGGAGGGGTTGGGGCCAATCAACGGTTGCGCGAACATTTGACTTTACGGGGCCGGGATGAAAATATTGCTGTATTCCTGCCGCCCAAACATTTCTGCACTGACAATGCCGCCATGATAGCCATTGCCGGATATCACCTCTATAACAGCAACCAGTATGATTCAGACTCCCTCAATATGGATGTGTATTCAAGATCACAAATCCATATTTAATTTCCGGCTTCCCTGTTATTCCTTTATTTGTTACCCTTTTTCTTCAAAATTAAAATACTGTATAAGGAATTCTTCCAACTAACATCTATTGCCACAGTCAATGAAACTTGAGCCGCGCCGTGCCGCCAGATACTACTACCTGAGATTCATTCGCTTGAGAGGGCATCCAAGTGTCCTGGCCCGCGGTGTTGCTGTCGGAACATTTATCGGCATAACCCCGACTATTCCTTTCCATACTATACTGACACTTTTTTTTGCCTTCATTCTTAGGGGCAGTAAAGTAACCGCCCTGCTTGCCGCAGTTGTAGTCAGCAACCCTCTTACCTTCTTCCTGCAATATTATTTTTCCTGGAAGATAGGCAACTGGTTTACACCGGCGGATCATTCATGGGGAGAAGTCGAAAGCCTGCTGGAGGCGATTATCAGTGGCGGGAACTTTGGAGGAAAACTGACTGCC
>JBDLJI010000038.1:0-11349 GCA_039714455.1 Thermodesulfobacteriota bacterium | reverse complement strand
GACTGAATTGACCTGGATACTGTCAACTCTCACATCCATGGGGCTTCTTGAGCGTTGCCATTCTTACAAGGATAAGGTCGCCAGGGGTATAGCCCCAAGCCATGGTCTGTTTTCCTATCCTGTTTTGATGGCGGCAGATATTTTGCTTTACCAGGCAGAAATTGTACCGGTTGGCAAGGATCAGAAACAGCACCTGGAGGTAGCACGGGATATCGGCATGCGGTTCAACCATATTTTTGGTGAAACCTTTGTTATTCCTGAGCCGGCCATAGAAGAAAGTGTCGCCACAGTGCCGGGTGTTGACGGCCAGAAGATGTCAAAATCATACGGCAATACCATTCCTATCTTTTTAGAAGGAAAACAACTCAAGAAACAGGTAATGGCAATTCAGACTGACTCAACGCCGGTTGAGGAACCAAAGGACCCTGATGCATGCAACCTCTACAATATTTTTAAGCTCTTTGCCACGGCTGACCGACTGGCAGAAATCAGAAAACTCTATGTGGATGGGGGCGCTGCGTACGGTTATATCAAATTGGAACTTGTAGATCTCATAGGGGATTACTTTAAAGAAGCCCGTGAGAAGCGTGCTGAACTTCTGCAGAATAAAAACTCTCTGAAAAAGATACTGGCCCAAGGGGCTCAGAAGGCGCGGGATAAAGCAGCCCCAACCCTTGACCTGGTCCGGCAAAGAGTGGGGCTGAAATACTAACTGAAAACCTTCGGCATTCAGTTAAATTCTGAATTAAGAATGTAAAATGTAGAATTTATAATTTTGAATTTTGCATTCTACATTCTAGAAATCAAGCAGTTCCACTTCAAAGACCAGGGTTGAATTTGGGGGAATGGGCCCTCGGCCTCCTGATCCGTACGCCAATTGCGGCGGGATGACGAGGATTCTCTTTTCCCCTTTTTTCATATCGAGCAGGGCTTCATCCCAACCCTTGATCACCCTGCCTGTTCCAACGGGGAAGCGTATTGGGTCCCCCCTGTCAACGGAGCTGTCAAACTTGCTGCCATCCAGGAACATACCGGTATAATGAGCGCTTACCGTGTCTCCGGGATTTGGTTTCTCGTTGCCGCTTCCTGCAGTCACAACCTCATACATCAAGCCTGAATCGGTTTTTTTAATATTGGGCCATTTTTCTTTAATCATGGCCATTTCTTTTTCCCTGCGCATTTGTTCTTTCTCTGCTTTTTTCTTATCAATTCCGCTAAGCAGTTTATCAAATGCTTCCTGGTCGGCTTTAAAAGATTTTGCCTTGTCACCAACCCTGATAATTTCAATTGTTGTAATGGTGTCACCCTTTTTGATTGCATTCACAACGTCCTGGCCGGAGACTACATGGCCGAAGACAGAATGCTTATTGTCAAGATGGGGTGTAGGGACATGGGTGATAAAAAACTGGCTGCCGTTAGTGCGTGGGCCTGCATTTGCCATGGAGAGAATGCCCGGGCGGTCATGTTTCAAACTGGGATCGAACTCATCTTGAAATTTGTAGCCCGGGCCGCCTGTACCTGAACCAAGAGGACAGCCTCCCTGGATCATAAAGTTATCAATTACCCGGTGAAATTTAAGGCCGTCATAATAGCGGCCACTGGTCCTGCCCTTGGAATCCTTGAAGTCTTTGGTGCCCTCGGCAAGACCCACGAAATTCGTAACGGTCAGAGGTGTTTTTTCAAATTCAAGCTTAATGGTTATATCACCCTTTGCGGTAATAAATTTCGCATACAATCCATCGTCAAGTTTTGTTTCAGCAGCCATGATTTCCCCTTTTGTGCTGTTGCAGAGTGCAATTAAAAAAATAATAAATATCAACAGGTAACGTTTCATAATGTCTCTCCTTGTCAAGCCGGCAACAAAACCTAACGAATTTGCTCGGTTTGCCGGCAAAAAAATTATCATCAAGTTAAGCAAATATTGTTTGGTGAAAATCTTTGCTAAAAGGTTCACCTTGATTACAAGGCCATATGTTTATTGTCAAGGCAAAAGTAAGGTTTCGATCCTATAATTATATTGACGAAAAGAGGGATTAAGAGTTAAATGACACGATTTTTCTATAGCCCATAAAATTCAATTTTCAATCAGGTAGCATATACCTTTGCTTTACGGACTTTATCAACTTTTAGGCTGGTTGACGTTTATTATAGGAGCCCCTATTCTGCTCCTTTATAGTATTTGTACCGGTCGGTATCGTGAAGGACTGGTCCAGAGGTTGGGTTTTGTTGGAACTGAATGGAAAAATCATGACCGGGATTTGAGGATATGGCTGCATGGCGCCTCGGTTGGTGAGGTTCTGCTGGCCGGATTATTGATAAAGGAACTTGCTGCAATTTTACCGGAGGCTGACTTTGTTCTCTCAACCATGACAGAGCAGGGCATGGAAATTGCCAGGAAACAGGCAGGTGATAAGGTTCGTTGTATCTACGCGCCCCTTGATCTTGTGGGAATAGTTGACAGAGCAATTCGCAGGATTCAGCCGACTGTGTATATTTGCCTGGAAACTGAGCTATGGCCTGCTTTCCTGCTGCAGGCTAAAAAGTCAGGCAGTAAACTTGTTATTTTGAATGGCAGATTAGGCGAGCGTTCATTCCAGCGCTATCAGTTGGCAAAAGGGCTGATGACAAAAATGTTAGCCTGTTTTTCAATGATTTCTGTGATCCGGCCATCAGATGCAAAACGCTTTATAAGCCTGGGGGCTGAACCGGAAAAAGTAAGGGTGCTTGGCAATGCCAAGTATGACCAGGATATGGAAAGCCTGGCATCTGAGAGCGAGGAACAATATCGCAGTTGGTTGAATTTGCATCCGGGCCAGTCTCTCTTGGTTGCCGGCAGCACCCATACCGGGGAAGAGGAGATGCTGCTCAGGGTTTTTCAGGATTTGAAGAAGGCGACAGGGATGCAGGATCTGGTTTGGGTCGTGGCTCCAAGACATTTACAGCGCTTGCCGGAAGTAGAGGCAATGCTCAAACAGAAGCAGGTCCCCTTTGAGCGCTTGAGCGATATGAAAAGTTCTGAGCGTAAGACTGACACTATCCTTGTTGACTCCATGGGAGATCTTGCCGGCATCTACTCGATTGCTTCGTATGTGTTCTGTGGGGGCAGCCTGGTTGAACGTGGCGGTCATAACATTATGGAAGCAGCGCTATTTGGCAAACCGGTATTCTATGGGCCGAGTATGAAGGATTTTTCCGATGCTGCTGAGCTTCTTGAGTCAGTTGGTGGAAGTTTTCCGGTTAAAGGGCCTGAGGCCTTGACAGAGTCCATTCTTTATTTCATGGACCACCCGCAAGAGTATGACACTGCAGGCCGGCGGGCTTTGGAAATTGCTGCTGCACAGCAGGGATCAGCCCGAAAGCAGGCAGAATTGGTAAAAGAGGTTCTCAGCCAATGACGAATTTGGTGTTTGCATTGTGTGGACATCGTAACTATAAAAAAATATCACTCGAAAACACGGAGACCAATAAGTTTTAAACAACTTTCCGTCACGGATTCAGGGATATTTTAAACAGGCACAAGAAGGAAAGAGTATGAAAGCGCTTGTCGCTCTAGAGGATGGAACAATATTTGAAGGCGAATCTTTCACCGGCCCAGGTGAGGCATTCGGTGAAATTGTTTTTAATACAGGAATGACCGGATATCAGGAGGTACTGACAGACCCTTCCTATAAAGGACAGATTGTCACGATGACCTATCCCCTGATAGGTAATTACGGCATAAATCCGGAGGACATGGAATCCATGCGTATTCAGCCGGAAGCCTTCCTGGTAAAGGAATATAATGCAATACCCAGTAACTTCCGTTCGACAACCACACTTGCAGCTTTTCTGCAACAGTATGGCATTCTGGGGGTTGAAGGCATAGACACCCGGGCTTTAACCAAACATATCCGTCAGGCTGGGGCCATGAAAGGTGTTGTGTCCACTAAAACTCTTGATCCTGTGCAACTGGTCAAAATGGCGCAGGACTCAGAAAGTTTGGTTGGCAAAGACATGGTGCGGGAAGTTACCTGTGATCAGCCATATGGCTGGTCGGAGACAGGCCCCAGTGATGGGGAAGGGTTTTCCACCGCTGCCAGCGGCAAATATAAGGTTGTTGCCATCGATTATGGGCTTAAATACAACCAGCTGAGAATTCTGGCGGACAAAGGCTGCAGTCTTCAGGTAGTTCCTGCAGGGACTGGACCGGATGCAATTCTTGGTTTAGATCCGGACGGCATTTTCCTGGCAAATGGTCCTGGAGATCCTGCCGGGGTTGCAGGAGTTGTGGAGACTGTCCGGGAGCTTCTCGGCAAAAAACCGATATTCGGCATCTGCCTTGGACATCAGATCCTGGGCCTTGCCTATGGTGGCACGACGTATAAGCTTAAGTTCGGCCATCGTGGCTCCAATCAGCCTGTTAAGGATCTGGAGACTGGTCACATAGAAATAACCTCGCAGAATCATGGTTTCTGTGTGGATCTGAACAGTCTTGACCCGGAAGAAGTGGAACTGACCCATGTCAACCTCAATGATGGCAGCTTAGAGGGCATGAAGCATAAAAAGTTCCCTGCATTTTCAGTGCAGTATCATCCCGAGAATGCCCCGGGACCGCATGATTCTCTCTACTTGTTTGACCGGTTTATTGAGATGATGAAGTAGGAATTGAGCACCGATTATAGTGCTTTGGATACAGGCAATGTTAACCATTGCCTCATAAACATATAAAATAATATCAGTTAGCAAGCCAATGCCAAAACGTACAGACATTAAGAAGATTCTTATTATCGGCTCCGGCCCCATAATTATCAGCCAGGCATGCGAATTCGATTATTCAGGGACCCAGGCAGTAAAAGCCTTGAGAGAGGAGGGGTATGAGGTGGTACTCATCAACTCAAATCCTGCTACCATCATGACAGATCCTGAATTGGCGGATAAGACCTATATAGAACCTATTACCCCGGAAATGGTAGCCAAGGTTATAGAAAAAGAACGACCCGATGCCCTGTTGCCGACTTTGGGTGGACAGACAGGATTAAATACTGCCATCAAAGTGGCAGAAATGGGGGTGCTGGAAAAATATGGAGTTGAGCTGCTGGCAGCTGACATCGAGGTTATTCGCAAAGCTGAGGGGCGAGAGGAATTCCGGGCCGCCATGAAAAAAATTGGTTTGAAGGTGCCGGAAAGCGTTATCGTCCATACGGTTGAGGATGCCTTGGCTGCGGTTGAGAAAATAGGTTTCCCCATTATTGTTCGGCCGAGTTTTACCCTGGGTGGCACTGGCGGCGGTGTTGCTTATAACATGCAGGAGCTTGAAGCGCTTTCAACTGCAGGCATTGATCTCAGCCTGAATGATGAGGTTATGCTTGAGCGCAGCCTTCTTGGTTGGAAGGAGTACGAACTTGAGGTCATGCGGGATAAAAATGATAATGTGGTGATAGTCTGCTCCATTGAAAATATGGATGCCATGGGGGTCCATACCGGCGACTCAGTAACCGTGGCGCCTGCTCAGACCCTGACTGACAGGGAATATCAACTTATGCGAAATGCCTCAATCGCCATTATGCGGGAAATTGGGGTGGAAACAGGTGGTTCGAATGTGCAGTTTGCCGTCAACCCTGTAGATGGTGAGTTGATGGTCATTGAAATGAATCCCAGGGTTTCCAGGAGCTCAGCCCTGGCCTCAAAGGCTACAGGGTTTCCCATAGCCAAGATCGCCGCCAAACTTGCAGTTGGTTATACCCTGGATGAAATTCCCAATGATATTACCAGGGAGACCTATGCCTCCTTTGAACCGACAATTGACTATTGTGTGGTGAAGATACCGCGTTGGACCTTTGAAAAATTCCCGGAAGCAGAGGATGTTCTTACCACGGCTATGAAATCCGTGGGCGAGACCATGGCAATTGGCCGTACTTTTAAAGAGGCCTTCCAGAAAGGGGTGCGCTCCCTTGAGATTGGGCGTATGGGTTTTGGGGATGACGGCAAGGATTCCCTTGGTTCCATGGATGAGGCAGAACTGGAGAATAAACTTGTCACCCCGAATTCAAATCGGATTTTCTGTTTATATGAAGCCCTGCGGCGCGGCAGAAGTATCGAGGATCTCTACCGTCTGACGTTTATTGATCCATGGTTTCTCAACAACCTCATGCAATTGGTCCAGACTGAAGCCGGTATTAGGGAGGCAGGCTTCCACGGCCTGGAAAGGGGTTTCCTGCGTAAAATAAAACAGCAGGGATTTTCCGATTTCCATATTGCCTACCTTACCGGCACCACCGAAGATGATATCCGGGAGCTCCGCCTGAAACAGGACTTGGCTCCGGTCTATAAACTGGTTGATACCTGCGCGGCTGAATTTGAGGCCTACACGCCTTATTATTATTCCACGTACGAGACCGAAGATGAGTCCAGGCTGAGCAGTACGAAAAAGGTTATAATCCTCGGCGGCGGACCCAACCGTATCGGGCAGGGGATTGAATTTGACTACTGCTGCGTACACGCCTCTTTTGCTTTGAAGGAGATGGGTATTGAATCCATAATGGTTAACAGTAACCCGGAAACAGTGAGTACAGACTATGACACCTCGGACAAGCTTTATTTTGAGCCACTGACCCGGGAGGATGTGCTTAGTATTATTGAATGTGAAAAACCGGATGGAGTTATTGTCCAGTTCGGGGGACAGACACCGTTGAACCTGGCTGTGCCCCTTGACGAGAAAAAGGTACCAATCGTCGGTACATCTCCTGACTCCATTGACAGGGCGGAAGACCGTAAGCGGTTTCAGCAGTTTCTGCAGAAACTAAACCTGCAGCAGCCGGCCAACGGAACCGCCCGTACCCTTGAGGAGGCCCTCGCCATAGCAGAACGTGTCGGTTATCCCGTGGTGGTGCGGCCTTCATATGTCCTCGGCGGCAGGGCCATGCGGATAGTCTATAACGAGAAGGGAATCAAAGAATTCATGACTTCTGCCATAATTGTTTCTTCTGAGCACCCTGTACTGATTGACAAGTTCCTGAAAGATGCCATAGAGGTGGATGTTGACGCTATCTCTGATGGTGAAACCACCATTATAGGCGGTATCATGGAGCATATCGAAGAGGCGGGAATTCATTCCGGCGATTCTGCCTGTGTTCTGCCTCCTCATTCTTTGTCTCCTGAAATGATTGAGGAGATAAAGATGGCCTCAAAGGCCATGGCCGAAGAATTGAAAGTTATAGGGTTGATGAATGTTCAGTTCGCGGTCAAGGATAACGAACTTTATGTTCTGGAGGTCAACCCCAGGGCTTCGCGTACTATACCGTTTGTCAGCAAGGCAACAGGGGTGCCGTTGGCAAAGCTTGCAACCAAGGTGATGATGGGCATGAAACTTGCCGATTTGGGGCTGACCACGGAGGTCGAGGTAAAGCACTGGGCTGTAAAGGAGGCGGTATTCCCCTTTGACCGGTTCGCCAATGTCGACACATTATTGAGTCCTGAAATGAAATCAACCGGAGAGGTAATGGGGATTGACAGTTCTGTGGGAATTGCCTTTGCTAAATCCCAGTTGGCCGCCGGGCAGCAATTACCTGCAAAGGGGAATGTCCTTATCAGTGTGCGTGATGCCGACAAAGCGGCTGCTCTGCCGTTGGCACAGCGTCTTTTAAGTCTTGGTTTTTCCATTCTGGCCACAAGCGGTACAGCTGCATTCTTAAGTGAACACAACGTGGACTGTTCCATGGTCAATAAAATATCCCAGGGACGACCGCATCTTCTCGATAAGGTGCAGGACAAACAGATCCAGTGGATCATAAATACCTCATTGGGGTCCAGGACAACGGAGGATTCCTATTCCATCCGGAGGAGTGCTCTTGATTACCATCTGCCGTATACCACAACCACAAGTGGAGCGCTGTCGATGGTGAGGGCGCTGGAGACGTTAAGGGAAAAAGAAATACAGGTTAAAGCGATCCAGGAATATTTTTAGGTTGATATCTTACGGGGTAGGGGTAGACTTTTAAGGTGTCTGAACTTATCTTTATTTTTGATTACTTATAGTATGGTTGATATGTTTAAATATAGTAACATTATTTATAAAAATAACTCCGGTGATAAATTCCGGAAGTGAGTTTGACTCTTATTGGGGGCTGAATTTTGAACACATTTTATAAAAACTTGAGCATGTGGTTGGTTATCGGCTTGACCATGATTCTCTTATTCAATCTTTTCAACAAGCCACAGCTCCAGCATGTGGATATTTCTTATAGTGATTTTGTGAATAGTGTCGAATCGGGTGCAATCTCCAAGGTTACCATTGAAGGTGATCAAATCACCGGTGCTCTCAGGGGGGGTAATGATTTTAAGACAGTGGCCCCTGACGATTCGGAACTCATCCCCATGCTGCGTTCAAAAGGCGTAGATATTTCAGTTAAACAGAAGGAAGACACTCCCTGGTATGTGACTATTCTGGTTTCCTGGTTTCCCATGCTGCTTCTCATCGGCGTCTGGATTTTTTTCATGCGCCAGATGCAGGGAGGCGGCCGTGGTGCCATGTCTTTTGGAAAAACACGGGCACGGCTCATGGAAAAAGGTGAAACAAATGTTACCTTCAAAGACGTTGCCGGTATTGAAGAAGCCAAGGAAGAACTGTCTGAAATTATCGATTTTTTGAAGGATCCCAAGAAATTTACCCGGCTGGGCGCGAGGATTCCCAAAGGCGTACTCCTGGCAGGGGCTCCTGGTACAGGTAAGACACTTTTAGCCAAGGCAATTGCAGGCGAGGCAGAAGTGCCTTTTTTCACCATCAGCGGTTCTGATTTTGTCGAAATGTTTGTTGGTGTCGGTGCTTCCCGGGTCCGTGATCTCTTTGTCCAGGGCAAGAAAAACGCACCCTGTATTATCTTTATTGATGAGATTGATGCTGTGGGCAGGCACCGTGGAGCAGGTCTTGGTGGTGGTCATGACGAGCGGGAACAGACCCTGAATCAGCTGCTGGTTGAAATGGACGGTTTTGAATCAAGTGAGGGGGTAATTATTGTCGCGGCCACGAACCGTCCCGATGTTCTTGATCCGGCCTTGCTTCGCCCCGGGCGCTTTGACAGACAGGTTATTGTGCCCATACCCGATGTCAGGGGGCGTGAGAAAATACTGGAGGTGTATGGCCGTAAAACAGCAGTGGCTGATAATATCGAATGGAAGGTCATTGCCAGGGGAACCCCCGGTTTTACCGGTGCCGACCTTGAGAACATGGTCAACGAAGCCGCTCTTCTGGCAGCCCGTGGCGGGGGTGACAAGGTTACCATGCAGCATCTCGAAGAGGCCAAGGATAAGGTCATGATGGGTGCTGAACGGCGGAGCATGATCATCACCGATAAAGAGAAAAAAATTACCGCCTACCACGAGGCCGGACATGCCCTGGTCGCTATCCTGCTGCCCGATACCGATCCCATTCATAAGGTTACCATTATTCCCAGGGGGAGAGCGCTTGGACTGACCCAGCAACTTCCCATAGAAGAAAAACATACGCATTCGAAAGGGTATCTGATCAACAGAATATGCATTCTTCTGGGCGGGCGGGCTGCAGAAAGTCTTGTTTTTGATGATATCACAACCGGTGCGGGTAATGACATAGAGCAGGCCACCATCTTGGCCAGAAAGATGGTCTGTGAATGGGGAATGAGTGATATGGGGCCACTGACTTATGGTAAAAAGGAAGAACAGATTTTTCTTGGCCGTGAGATTGCTCAGCACCGCGACTACAGTGAAGATACCGCCATCCATATTGACAAGGAAGTAAAGGAACTGGTGGAGTCAGCCAACAACACTGCGCAAAAACTTTTGGCTGATAATATCCAGATTCTGCATGAAATGGCTAATGCCCTGCTGGAAATGGAGACCATCATGCAGGAGGATATCCAAAACATTATTGACGCCGCCAAGTCTGGTTCTATTGGTGATACGGGGAGTCAGTCCCCGGCGGACGATGATATGCAGCAGGCAGAGGAGCAGACTGCAGATTCAGAGGGTGCAGAAACTGGATCAGATCAAGATTCTACAGCCTGAATTGTTTCCCCAAAAAAATATCTGAGAACCATGCGGTTTGAATTCGGCAGCAAAGTCCTGGTCATGGGAATTCTGAATGTCACTCCGGATTCCTTTTCTGATGGCGGCCGTTTTTTCAGTAACAGTAATATTGCTGCCCAGATTGACACCATGGTGGAATCCGGTGCCGATATCATAGATGTTGGCGGCGAATCCACCCGTCCTTTTGCCGAGCCGGTGAGCATTGAAGATGAGCTGGCCAGGGTTCTCCCTGCAATTCGTATGATCCGGCAACGCTCCCCTATTCCAATATCAATTGATACGACTAAAGCTGAAGTAGCTGGAAAGGCCCTGGATGAAGGGGCAGATATTATAAATGATATCAGTGCGCTGCGATTTGACCGGAATATGATTGGACTGGTCAGGGAAAGCGGGGTGCCGGTTATTATTATGCATATGCAGGGCACACCATCCGATATGCAGGTTGATCCCCACTACGATGATGTGGTAGCTGAGATCAAGGATTTCTTTAAGGAGAGGCTTGCGTGGGCAGCAGAAAACGGTGTTCCCGGAAAACGTATTGTAATAGATCCTGGGATCGGGTTTGGTAAAACCGTTGGGCATAATCTCAGCATTCTTAAACGGCTGGCAGAATTTTCTGAATTGGGATGCCCTGTACTCATTGGGCATTCACGCAAAGCATTTATCGGCAAACTTTTAGGCACAGAAGTGGATAAAAGGGATGCGGCAACTGCTGCGGTCTCCGCGCTCTGTGCAATGAAAGGTGTGTCAATCCTGCGGGTTCATGATGTGAAAAAGACGGTCGAAGCCGTACGTCTGGCAGAGGCAATCAATAAAGCCGATTAATTAATCTTGTAATTCATAAGTTTTGCTGCTGATCCAAGATTTGTGTGTAGTGCTTTTTCAGTATGTTCATTTTCTTTGCTTGCCCAAAGAAAACGAACCAGCAGTGTTTTTTACGGCGAAAGAAAGGGCAGTCCATCACTCGCCGTTTCACTGCTGGTCCCGCGTTGCGGAACTCCCCTGCGCTCCTCAAAACGACCGGGAGTTTGAAAACTCGCTACGCTCAGACAGGTCAAACTCCTTTTTCGGCCGTTTCTGTGGTGCTCGGCTGCGTGAAATGGCAAAAAACTAAAAACATATTTCCTTTATTTTTTGTCTGCTCCTTTGTGTGGTCACTATTAAGTCACTCACATATGATGAGACTTGGCCGGGCTTTTCAGGTTTACTTCCACTTCCATTAACTTGTTCCCAAAAAACTTCTTTCGCTTGATCTGTACCAGTACAGCGTCACTTTTTTCCTTATAGAGCATGGTAATTTTGACATCCTCC
>JBDLJI010000037.1:0-11518 GCA_039714455.1 Thermodesulfobacteriota bacterium | reverse complement strand
GAAAAGTTGCTGAACGTCGCGTATAACCTGGAGCAGCGCTTAAATATTTTTCACCTCCGTCCCGATAATCTTTAAGATTTTAATAGGGGTATTTTGAATATTTAGGATTTTTACTTGAGATAAAGGACTACGAAAAATTTTACCGCAGGCATATGTGCTATATCGGAGTCTCAACTTTGTTTCGCTTACCTTCGAGGATAAAATTTTGAGTATAACGCTTAGATCGAGTGAAAAGACAATTATTAAAGATGACCCCTAATATAAGGAGTTACTGTGAAGCTTAAGGTTGCGCCAAACATCAGCACCCTGGTTCCTTATCCGCCGGGAAAGCCCATTGAAGAGCTGGAAAGGGAGTATGGCATAAGCGGTTCCATAAAGCTGGCATCCAATGAAAATGCCTGGGGTCCTTCGCCCAAGGCTGTTGAGGCTATGAAAGAGGCGATGCAAAACCTGCACCGTTATCCTGACGGCAGTTGTTATTACCTGACCCGGAGCTTATCAGAAAAGCTTGGGGTCAGGCCTGAGGAAATAGTTTTTGGAAACGGCTCAAATGAGATCATAGGGCTGCTCATAACAGCTTTTTTGCAGCCCGGCGAGGAAGTAATAACCAGCCACCCAACGTTTCTCATGTACCAAAAACTGGTGCAGGTCCAAGGGGGTATCAACACGGTTGTGGAGCTTACCGAGGCAATGCATCATGACCTTAAGGCAATACTTGGGGCGGTGTCACCCAGGACCAGAATGATTTTCCTCGATAATCCCAACAACCCGACAGGAACCATTATTGACCAGAACGATTTTGCATCATTCATGGAGCAGTTGCCGGATGAGGTTATCGTGGTCCTGGACGAGGCCTATGTGGATTTTGTGGCTCCGGAGCTTCGTATTGATGTACTGGCATATATTAGAGAAGGAAAGCCTGTGGCTGCGCTTCGTACCTTTTCCAAGGCGTACGGTCTTTCCGGTCTGCGGTTGGGCTATGGCATTATGGACGCCGAGATGGCCGACTACCTGAACCGGGTGCGCCAACCCTTTAATGTAAACTCCATGGCCCAGGTTGGGGGTGTCGCGGCATTATCAGATGAAGAGCACTACCGGACGACCCTGCAGGAAAGTCGGGATGGCATCGCCTGGTTGAGCAAAGAAGTAGAAAAACTTGGCTGTCGCCCCATGCAAACCCACACGAATTTTTTTCTCATTGATGTAAAAGGAGACGGGAAAAAACTTTATGAGCATATGCTGCACCAGGGGGTAATCGTCAGGCCAATGCAGGCCTATGGCTATCCGAATTATATCCGTATCACCGTGGGACGTGCAGATGAGAACCAGCGCTTTGTAAAGGCTCTCGGTATAAGCTTGAAAGAATTGGGCTATGGCTGAGAAAAAAAATATCGTTACCATAGACGGACCATCCGGGGCGGGCAAGAGTACGATCAGCAAATTGCTGGCAGCCAGACTCCGGTATACCTATCTTGATACCGGCGCCATGTACCGCGTGGTGGGTTTGCAGGTACTGCGGGGCGGCCTTGACCTTGAGGTCCAGGGTGCAAGGGAAAAGCTTGCGTCGCTGTTGGCCGCTCTTGACATGACGCTGGCGCCCGGAGAGGAAGGCAAGGAAACCAGGGCCTTTCTGGATGGCGAGGATGTGAGTGCTGCGATTAGAACGCCGGAAATGGCCATGGTGGCCTCAAGGGTTTCTGCCCAAGCGGAAGTGCGCAAAAAACTGACGGAAATGCAACGCACTATTGGCAACAATGGAGCAATTGTCGCCGAAGGGCGTGATATGGGCACCGTTGTGTTCCCGGATGCTATGCACAAGTTTTTTTTGGATGCAAGCCCAATGGAGCGGGCTAAACGCCGTCAGAAACAGCTCGCAGAAAATGGCCGGAAGATAGAATACCAGGAGCTTTTGACCCAGATACAGAAACGGGACGCAGATGACAGCAGCAGAGCTTTGGCGCCTCTGAAGCCGGCAGAAGATGCTGTTATTGTCGACTCTTCGGAGATGAGTATTGAAGAGGTGGTTTCTTTTATGCTGGCAGCAATAAACGAAAAACAGAAATGACGCATTATAAACATAAATAATTTAAGGAGGATACCATGCATTTAACAAAACGGGTTTTAGTGACAGGGGGAGCAGGATTTCTTGGTTCGCATCTTTGCGCAAGGCTTCTTGAGCAGGGAAGCGAGGTTATCTGTGTTGATAACTTATTTACCGGGACCAAGAGAAATATTTATCACCTGCTCAATGAACCGAATTTTGAGTTCATGCGGCATGATATAACCTTTCCTCTCTATCTTGAGGTGGACGAGATTTACAACCTTGCCTGTCCTGCATCTCCGATCCATTACCAGAACGATCCGGTGCAGACCACCAAGGTTAATGTCCACGGGGCCATCAATATGCTGGGGCTGGGCAAGCGGGTGAAGGCTAAAATTTTTCAGGCTTCCACATCAGAGGTGTATGGTGACCCGGAGGTGCATCCACAACCGGAAAGTTACCGTGGTTCAGTAAATCCCATCGGACCCCGGTCCTGTTATGATGAGGGCAAGCGCTGCGCAGAGACGCTTTTTTTTGATTATTTGCGCCAGCATAAACTGCGGATAAAGGTCGCCAGAATATTCAACACCTATGGTCCCAACATGCATCCATATGATGGCCGGGTGGTATCGAATTTCATTCTGCAGGCCCTGCAGAATAAACCCCTGACTGTTTATGGTGAGGGTACCCAGTCTAGGTCCTTCTGCTATGTGGATGATTTGATTGATGGTTTTCTGCGTCTGATGCAAAGCGGGGATGATTTTACCGGACCCGTCAACCTTGGCAATCCCGTAGAGTTCAACATGATCGAACTGACAGAGCATGTGAAGGATCTCACCAACTCAAAATCAGAGATTATATATGAGCCCCTGCCTGAGGACGACCCTAAACAGCGGCAGCCCGATATAACACTGGCAAAAGACAAACTTGGCTGGGAACCAAAGGTTCCGTTACGGGAAGGGTTGGAAAAAACAATAGCATACTTTTCCGACCTGTTGAAAGCCGATATAGTTAAGTAAGTATGCAGGGGTACGATTCCGACGCTACAGGGAGCCGCTTTTTTTCAGCAGTAACTCTGCTCCCCTTGTAAGAGAACCCCGGAAGTCCAAATCAGGCAAGAATCAAAAAAAGTGTCATCTTTTTGCTCTCAGTCTTTGTTGTGCAATGTTTAGTAAATTTCCTTGGCTGTAAAGTCACTGACTTCACCGGTTGAAAGTTTTTCCTTATCCATTTTGCGCCAGCAATAGACAATGTAGGCCAGGACCACGGGTATCGCCAATCCGATATAGCTCATGGCTGTCAAGGTATAGTAGCTGCTGGATCCATTATAAATGCTCAGGCTGCTGTTCAAGTCAAAGTGTGATGGATAAAATGCTGAGTTGTTAAGTCCTGCAGTCAAAAACAGGGCCAGGGTGACCAGGAAGGAACCAAAGCCGGAAAACCAAATACCTGAAGTGCTGGATGCACGGCGAGCACTGAGCGCGCCGAAAATAACCAGGAGAAGTCCTGCTGCCAGCATCGCAAGAACACCAGGCATGGCCTCAAGGTTTTGCAGGTACTTGCCGCTTTCCATAAAGACAGTTCCAGTCTGAGGGATGACCGCAAAGCCTTCCCTGGTCAACAGGCCGACCATAAAATAGAGAAGAAAGGGGGTGGAGGCAGTCAGGTTTGCGACTGCAGCCTTTCGAAGCCTTTTTTCCATGTCTTTTACCAGGTCCAGCCTGAAGTCGATATTGTTGAGCAGATACAGGGCTCCCAGGGTTCTTGAGAGAAAGACAAGAAAAAGTCCCAATGCCACATTAAAAAGATGTAAACCTGCCTCCAGTCCCCGCATGGGGTGCTGCCAGAGGACCAGGTTGTAGTCGTCCTGCTGAAAACTGGAGCCGCTGAAAAAGGTGGCCAGCACAACGCCTATCAAAAGAATGCCCATGGTGCCGTTAAAAAAAAGGAACCGTTCGTAAGTTCCGGCACCAAGGAGATTGCCCGGTTTTTTTCTAAACTCAAAACTCACAGCCTGCAGGACAAAGGTGAAAAGAATCGAGGTCCAGACCCAGTACGCCCCGCCAAAGCTGGTGGCATAAAAGAGCGGAAAGGCCGCAAACAGAGTGGTGCCGAAAAGTATGAGCGCGGTGAAGGTGAGGAGCCATTTCCTCCCCAGCGAGTTAATAACAAGCGATTTTTCCAGATCATTTTTGGCCACAGAGTTCAGAAGGGACTGGCCGCCCTGCACAAAAGACAGGAAAACGAATAAAGCGCCGATAGTCGAGACAATGATCCACCAGAGCTGCTGAAGCTGGACAAGGGAAAAACTGTCGAACATGCTACTCTCCTCTTTTTTAATCCTCTCTTGGGGTTTCCGGGCCGATCTGAATCTGTTTCAGCATGATCCTGATTTCAGCAATAAGAAGAACGGTAAACAGAAACAGGAACAGGAAAAAAGTGGTCTGTAGGGTGCCTGTGGTCAGGTTGGAGCGGGCCACAGAGACAGGCAGGATGTTCTGAATGGCCCAGGGCTGCCGCCCGACCTCGGCAACTATCCAGCCGGCCTGGCCGGCAACATATCCCAGGAAGAGAGAAAAAAGACCAAACCTGAGGAGCCATTTTTTTTCGGCGATGCTGTCTTGATAGGTATAATAGAGATAGAGCAGAAAAATGACCGGAAACAGGGCGCCAAGGGTCACCATTATATGAAAACTGTAAAAGGTAAGGCCTATGGGCGGCACCGCCTCTTCAGGATTCTGCAAATAGCCGAATCCCAGATATTCCTCGTATTTTTTGAAATTGGCCAGGGAAATTTTTGCCCGCGTTTCATTTTTTTCCTTTTTAGCGGTCTTGTACTGACTTAACAGCTCAACAGCGATTTTTCCCTTTTCAATTTTTTTATCAATCCCCATAATGGTTTGCTCACGGTTGCCATAGACAAGATCGTTGATGCCCGGCACAAAGGAACCGGGTTCACGGTTAGCCAGCAGAGAGAGGAGGCCGGGGATTTTTATCTCATGGAGAAATGGGCTGCTATCGTCACCGGGACGCTTTTCAGGGTTGAGAATTCCTGCAGCCACCAATCGTGCACCTTTTTCACCATCATAAAGCCCCTCAGAGGCTGCCAGCTTCATGGGTTGGTGTTTGGCATTTAAATAGGCTGATTGATTACCGGTTATGCCGACAAAGATTGAAGAAAGCAGGCCGAAAATCGCTGCCACCAGGATGGACTTCTTGGCAATATCTGTGTGACACCCTTTAAGCAGAAACCAGGATGAAACAGCCAGAACAAAGAGAGATGCAACCAGAAAACTGGAACTGGTGGCATGGGTGAATTTGCTAATGGCAACAGGTGACAGCAGCACCTCCCGGAAGTTTTGCATTTCAAAGCGGGTTTTATCAGGATTGAACGCCACGCCGACGGGATGTTGCATCCAGGCATTTGCCACGAGAATCCACAGGGCGGAGAGATTTGAGCCCAAAGCCACCATCCAGGTGGCAAACAGGTGTGTTTTTTTCGAAACCCGGTCCCAGCCGAAGAGCATGACAGCAAAGCCGGACGCAAGAAAAAAGGCAAAGATGCCAGCGGCGGCAAGAAGGGAGCCGAAGATGTCCCCTGCCATCCAGGCGAAATTTGACCAGTTGGTACCGAACTCAAATGCGAGAATAATGGAGGTGCCCACTGCAATGGCAAAGTTGATGCCAAAGAGCATCATCCAGAATTTTGTAATGCGCTTCCATTCTTCGTGGCCGGTTTTGACATAAAAGGTTTCAAAAAAGGCAAGCAGCCAGGAGAGTCCCAGGGTTAGCGGGATAAAAAGCCAGTGATACATGGCGGTAAGGGCAAACTGGGCTCTGGCCCAGTCGACCATGGTAAGATCTTTTAACAGAGTCATGGGCAAAAATTACCAAACCGCTCTGAGTTTTTGTTCCTTGCGGATACGGTCCACTTCCCGTTCAAGATTTATGCGCCATTCGGCATGGATGCGGGCTGCAGAAGGAGCGATGAGTTCCGGCAGGCCGTAAACCAAACGGTCTGAGGCGCTGCTTGCCTCAATCACCGCCTCAATGGAGCGGGCCCCGAACTTATAGTGTGCCAGCAAAAGCCGCAGAAGAAGGCCCGAGGTCTTGCGCGCCGCCTTTTTCCAGTGTGTATCCATCTGGTGGGCAATGATAAAGGCTCTTTTTATAAGAATGCGATGCAAGTCCTCCAACTGTTCGTCTGTGGCGGATTCCTGCAACAGAGAGTCGTCTATCTCAATACCGTCAATGTCCAATACAACCCGCAGCCGGCTCATGAAGTCAGGAATTTTTAAGGTTTTGACAAGTTGAGCCGTGTGCGGGTCGTTCTGGCTTAACATTTCCTCCATGCCGGCCCAGTTGGATTTGACCCCGCCGGCAAAAACAAAAATGGAGCGGCCGATATAGTATGGGGTGCCGTGCACATAGGTGACACCGTCCTGCATGGATGGCAAAAAATATCGCAGGTAGCCGAACTCATGGTTGTCGTAGCGACAGTCGAATTCATCCCAGAAGACAATGGGAACCTTGCTCCGGGCAACAGAGGCCCGGATAGGCTCTATGGCTGAATTGATTTCCTCGGGTTCGTCAAACTGGGTCATATTGAACTCGAAGAAATCAAAGGGGTTGGTGTCAAGTTTACTGGAAACGACCCGGGCCACCTCTTTGACCGAAAAGGATTTTCCAGAGCCGGGCGGCCCAAAAACTCCTATACAGAGCGGCCGTTGGAATGTCTCCTTTGAAACATAACTGTCCATTACGTTCTGCAGGGTAATAACCGGGTCCAGTTCAGCTGGGTCCATGGTGCGGAGATTGCCGACACGGAAGAGGCGAAAGTCTTCGAATCCTTTTTTCCAGCTGACCTCTTCCTTGAGGTGGTGCAATACGTCCAGGATGACCGGGATAGGACCTGGAATCATGTCGATGGAAGTAGTGGTGGGCCCAATTGCCACCGGAAGTTTTTGTGGAAAGAAGGAACGCAGGGCCCTTTTTTTATCCTCGTTCCAAGTTTGGCTGGCTACAAGTTCTAAGCTTCCGGCAAAATCAGGCGAACTTTCCGGAAGCTCAATAAAACCGGGATCAATGGAGGATTCAATAAAGGAGCAGGGGACCCCTCCAGGAAAAACAGATGAAAAATCCAGTTCCGGGAATTCAAGGCTGTCACTGAAAAAATAACCGTGATCATATAAGAGCTGCCAATTATCAAGAACCCGCCTGGAAAAATCATAAAAATAGTTGCGGCAGAAATCACGACAGCCGATTTCCAGAAAATCCATGGCCATCATGGAAGTGACCAGTGTGTCATGGGCAGGAACAGAGCCTTTATGGCGCGGTGCGCTTTTCTGTGGCAGACAGCCTTCCTGATATCTGAAAAAGACACCGTTCGGGCCTCCGTATAAAATGCCGTAGGGAAACATCTCCACCATAATATGGCAGAGAAAACGGTTGTTTTTTTCATCCCAAAGTCCAATTTCTTCAGTGCGCAAGGCGCGCAGAGACGTGGCCACAATGGTCTCCCAGGTAACAGAGCTGTCCATTTCCATTCGCGTGGTTTCCAGGTCGGACAACCTGCAGAAGAGGAAAAAACATTTGCCGAACTGTTCTGCCCATTCCTGCCAATGGGCAATACCGATGCCCATCCCTATCACCCAGCTTTCAGGGTTAAGGGTTTTAATGCGGGAAGCTTCCTGGGGCGGCCAACCGCCATCATCTACAATAAGTATGCCGTGGTTGTTGCTTAACGTTTCAATATTTACATCATCAATGACTAGAACTTCGGGCTCTTTTCGTCGCCCTTCAGGAGGAAGTATTTGATGCACCATGAACCAGCCATGATCCTGCTGTTCTGTTGAGGCCACTTTATTGCGAAAAATTTGAAATATTTCTTTTTGTTCGCCATACGTAAGGGTGCGAATCCTGGGGGTCATGTCTGTGGAGGTAAGGTAGGAAGCGAGCCAGGTCAAACATTGCTCTAGGCGCCCGTTATCAACGCTTACCTTGCCGGCCAGCAACTCGATGAAGTCTCCGGGATTATAGCCATAGGCAGGCAGGCTGCCTTCTGAGAGCAGGCTTACCTCCTTGATAGGCAGGTTGTTGACTTTAACGTCAGAACCGAGCAGAAGCAGATTGGGCCTTTTTTCTTCCTTGAGCATAATGTTTTGCCCCCCCTTTGCAGTGCTTTCATATTTGCACTGGATATTGCATGAGCTCCGAAGCCCCATGCAATATCCAATGCAGGGGGGAATTAAGAGCTGTGCTTGGAAAGATAATCAGCCACACCCTCCGGTGTCGGCTTCATGGCTTCATCGCCGGGCCTCCAGTTTGCGGGACAGACATCACCATGCTCTTCAAAAAACTGCAGGGCATCTATGACCCGCAGCGCTTCATCTACATTCCTGCCAAGCGGCAGGTCGTTTACCAGTTCATGGCGCACAACACCTTCCCTGTCCACCAGGAAAAGACCGCGCAGGGAGACCCCGTCTTCCAGCAGAACACCGTAATCGGTTGAGATGGATTTTGCCATATCTGATATCAGTGGGAATTGAACCGGCCCGATGCCGCCCTGGTCAACCGGCGTGTTTTTCCAGGCCAGGTGGGTGTAGATGGAGTCAACCGAGATGCCAAGCACTTCACAATTTTTAGCCTTGAAATCATCCAGCTGTTTATTAAATGCCAAAATCTCCGAAGGGCAGACAAAGGTGAAGTCCAGCGGGTAAAAGAAAATGAGTACATATTTACCCCGATAGGAGGAAAGGGAAAGGGTTTCAAAGCTGTTGTCGGGCATAACGGCTTCAGCTTTAAACTCTGGAGCATTTTTTGTTACTAAGCACATAATGATCACCTCTTAAAGTTAAAGTTTAATAAATTGTTTTATTTTTTTCCGGACAATTGAGAAATTTCACCCGGCAGGACACAGCAGGAATCGTCTTCAATGAGCCTGGCAAATGTTACTTCCCGCAGGGTGTTACGCAGCTGTGTCCTGGCCGTGAGCCAGACTTTATTTATTGCACAGCTGGAACTGGAATTGCAGGATTCCGGCCGCAGGACACAATCATTGAGAAATATTTCACCGATTATGGTCTCAATAACCTTCAGCAGGGTGAGCTTTGCAGGAGAGACCAGGAGTCGGTAGCCGCCTTTGGCCCCCTGCTGGATCTCAATAATGCCTGCCCTGGATAACTGCTGGGCTATTTTTGCCAGAAAATGTGTCGGGATGTCGCCGCAGGCAGCTATATCCTGGCGGCTGACCAGTTCTCCCCGGCCTCTTTTCGCCAGGCACAAAACACATCGTACGGCATATTCTCCCGCTCTTGTTAATCTCACAATAATTCCCCGCGCTATATAAGACATATAAGACTTTATTTGTCTTATATAAAACACAAAAGAAGATGTCAAGGGGAAAAGTTTCTACTGCATAAAAAGTGTGACAGATTGCCAAACGGACTGTATATAATTGTTATGATGTTAAGTATATAAGTGCAGTTCAGTTTCCGCGGGAGGGTTCGAAAAATCAAATGTCAATAAGTTAAGCCAGACCTGGGCCGCACTCTTTTGTGAAAGTGAATGTTGTTTGGATTTAGTTTGACTTTTGAATGACTTAAAATAATACCTAAGATAGTTAAACAGCCAGGGCGGTCAACTCACTACAAACAATGGCAAGGATGTTTAAAATTTTAATTAAAAAACACCTGCGTTTTCTTCTTGGCCTTACACTTCTTGGCACATGTCTTCTAGTTGGCACAGAATACTATAACGTCTATAAGCCTTTACCAGAAGGGCTTTCATTTGCGGGCAAATTAAGGCCAGTTGATGAAATAGTCTTTTACAAAGATATTACGTGGATTGATGTAGAGGGAAAGCGCCACTCCCAACAGGAGATTTTTGATAAAGTTGTAAGTATGATTGATGGTGCTAAAAATCTTGTTGTGCTCGATATGTTTCTTTTCAATGATTTTATTGGCAAGGAACAGACTCCCTACCGCAGGCTTGCGAAGGAAATTACAGATGCTCTTGTAGTCCAGAAAATAAAATATCCTGAAATGTTGATAGTGGTAATCACAGATCCCATAAATACAGTCTATAACAGTATAACGAACAGCTACTTTAAAAGAATGGAATCTGAAAACATTCATGTTGTATTTACAAAATTAGAGCGCCTGCGTGACAGTAATCCTGCCTATTCAGCTTTTTGGCGTATATTTGTAAAGCCTTTTGGCAACAGTCCAGGTTCACTTTTACCCAATCCGTTTGGAAAAGGCCGTGTTTCCCTCCGTAGTTATCTAGCCATGTTGAATTTCAAAGCCAATCATCGCAAACTTATAATTTGTGATGATGCAGACGGCCACTCCGCCTTGATAACCTCTGCTAATCCGCATGACGGGAGTAGTGCCCACGGAAATGTGGCAATATATTTTAAAGGTCCGGCAGTGCTTGACCTCTTGCAAAGCGAGAAGGCAGTTCTTGATTTTTCAGGAGGACCTACTCTGCCTATTAATCCTGTACCTAAATTGAATAATCTAGAAAAAGAAACAACAGTTCAGATATTAAGTGAAAGAAAAATTAAGGATTCTCTGATCACTGCCCTAAACCAGGCAGTTGCTGGAGACAAATTGGCAATAATAGCATTCTACCTTTCAGACAGGGATATTATTTGCGCACTGGAGGCGGCCTACAACCGAGGTGCAACAGTTCGGGTCCTTCTTGACCCTAATAAAGATGCTTTTGGTCGGGAGAAGAACGGTATCCCCAACAGACAAGTTGCAGATGAATTGGTTAAATTGGGTATTCCTGTCAGGTGGAGCAATACTCATGGAGAACAGTCACATACCAAGATGCTTCTGGCAGAATACAAGCAAGGGCAAAGTATAGTTATATTGGGATCAGCTAACTTTACAAGGAGGAACCTCAATGATCTGAACCTGGAAACCAATATAGCTGTATACGGGCCTACGGACACAGCCTTATTTATGGATATTAGAAAGTATATATATTCACAGTGGAACAATACAGACGGGAAAAAAAACAGCGTTGATTATATTAACTATGCTGATAAATCTCTTCCACGGCGGATGCTTTATCGTTGGATGGAAGGAACTGGCATGTCAACTTTCTAATTGTAAAAATTTCAGATAACATTTTATTATATTCTATGACTAGGCGTTCAATTCACTACACACAATGGCAAGGATGTTTTAGCCGTATTTGTTTTTATAAATATCCAAAATATATTGTGTTTTGAATAAGTTAAAAAGTTAGACGTAATATATTACGTCAATTAGGCCGTCTAATAAAATGTTGAACTAAACCGCTTCGCGGTAGAAAAAACAAAGAGATAAAAACAGGCAGTCCTGAGGGCTGCCTGTTTTTTTTGCACTTATCAAGTTCTGTCGGCATATCCTTTTGTAAGGTGTTTTTTATTAACCCTACATCAGAGGAGGATAGTCATGACAGACTTAAAAAAACGAATGATGGAAG
>JBDLJI010000036.1:0-11545 GCA_039714455.1 Thermodesulfobacteriota bacterium | reverse complement strand
TTTTTCATTAATTTACAAAAATTCTGATCTATAATTTATTATGACAAGACAAGAAAAACCTGGAATCCCGCCACATACTAAATGGGGAATACGAGGAACTGCGGTTATCCTCCTGCTGCTTACAGTAATGATCATCAAAAATTGTATAGGATCATTTATGTATGGAGTTTCAACAGAACAGGAACTGCAAAAACAATATTATGAGATTGGATACTCACACGGCATGCAGAAGGCGCAGGGGATGGAAAAAGCAACAGAACCTGAAACTGAAAATCTTCTTTTAAAAAAACTGTACCGCAAAGGCTACAGAGATGGTTGGGACAGTGCCCAACCGGCAAAAAAAGTACAAACTTCTTCTGAGCAGCCCTCAACAAACAAGTGACTTGGACAGCTCACTATCAATGACGAATAATTCCTATCTACGAGGCTGACAATTAATAGAGACGGAAGAGTCTTCCCACGAATCTCTCACCCAGCAGGAAACCAAAGCCAACCAGGCCGAATGCTCCTATAACTACAATGAGTTCGGCACCAGTCGGAAAATAGTGGAGATACTGAGGCAGTTCATTCCAGCCGGAAAATTTCGGCACTATCTGGCCACTGTAAACCAGATCAAACCGCTGGACAAAGGCACCCAACAGAGCCATGGAAGAAGCCAATGTCATGGCCCAAATGGATTTTGTCCTGGTGATCAATAACAGCGCTAACGGGGCAATGAGGCCTGTAGCAATTTCAAATCCCCAGAAGTTGACTGCCAGGGGGCCATTGATCAACGCCTGGGCAGCGACAATTCCCGGATCAGGGGTATCACTGAAATACATGGTATAAAACCTGGCTATGGTAACGACCAGTACAATTGCTATCATGAGAGCCATAAGTGTCGATGCAGTCTCAAGTGCTTTTTGTGCTTCACCAATTATTCTCTTTTTTCTTATAGCATAGGCAATAACTGTAAAAATAATTATTGCAGCAGTTCCGGATAATACTGCTGATGCCAGAAAGAGAATAAGAAGCTGAACCCCAAACCAGATGGGCGGGTCTGAAGCCAGGGTAAAAAGGCCACCGAGGTTATTATTTGCCCCAACTGCAGCCACTGCTGCAATTATACCAAAGCTTAAAGCTGCTCCTTGACTGCCTGAGATAAGAAAAGCAAAACGCAGAAACAGACACCCTGACATAATGCCGTACAGGGTGGATAACCACCAGATATTCGATGTAAGACTCGGCGAGGCCGCATTATAGTAAATTAACAACCATGGATTTTCCACGCTGAAGGCCAAAAGCATGAAAGCAGTCACGGTCGTGACAATGGCAAGATACACAGAACGGCTTCCCAGGGGTCGTAAGGGAGTTACTCCGTAGGCGTGACTGATGGCTGCTATCAGACACAATCCTGAGGAAGTAATGGCAAAAAAGGCAAATGATGCTGTCAATATTCCCCAAGGGACTTCCCGGGACACCCCATAGGCAATCTGATGCCCTGTCATTGTCGCATATGCACCTGCTGTGAGCCCCGCTATGGTTATTAGGGAAAAAAGGTGTGTAATCCATTTTATGCCTGTACTTGCCAGGTACCCTTCTTCCAAATTGTCAAGATCTGCAGCCATATTTTTCTCAAAAAATTATTACTACCATTTAATTTTTTCCTGAATTCGTTCGAGCCGCCGGGTTCTTTTCAAAGGGGCAGATTTCAAATCTGTCTCCCTAAGATTATTTTCCCAGTTCAAACTCTTCAAGACGTTTATGTCCCTGAACTCCTATGTGGCACCAAACGCATTTCGTATTGACTGAAAATGCCGTGGTACCATCATGGCACTTGCCACAGTATTTTCCCCGGTTAAAAGATGCCATGGTAAAATCTTCTTTTTCTTCAACTTCACCTGCTTTTTTAGCAAATAGGCCAGGGTGACAACTCATGCAGTTAAGCTTTTTCCCAAGGTGCAATCTATGTTCAAAAATAACTGCCCGAACCGGCTTTATAAAAACAATTGGCCCACCACCATACTCCTGTGCTTCAGTTATGCATACAATGCCGGAAGAGAACACCAGGAGTAAAAAGATAAAGAAAATTTCAAACAACCTATTCATTTCAATAACACGCTCATCCCTGCCATCAATATTCTACAAATAAAAGACATTTGGCATGGAGTTTGATTCAGGCCTTAAAACCAATATTTCCTGCTCCGGTTTATGGAGCAAATTGTAGATTTCACTTTTCTGGTCGGACAAATCACCGAAAAACAATGCATCTGCAGGACATGCATCAACACAGGCAGTATTTATTTCACCACTCGTTAGCCGTCTGCGAAAACAAAAGTCACACTTGTCAACCGATTCTGTCTCCCTGTTATAATAACGGGCATTATATGGACACGCTGTCATGCAGGCCTTGCATCCAACACATAATGACTCTTTCATCATCACTATACCATTTTTCTTATCCTTAAACGTTGCCTTGGTAGGACAGACTCGGACGCATGGAGGCCTATTGCACTGATTGCAGAGAACAGGGAGAAATTCCCGTATCATTTTGCTGGCTTCAACACCCGTTTTTTTGCGTCCTAAAATGGTAATCCTATAGCCATAGGAAGGAACATTATTTGTTTGTTCGCATGCTTCAATGCACCGCTCACAGTCTATACATCTGTCCTTATATATAAGCATTGCATAATGCGGCTCATATGTATAGGTCCCAACGACACTGGCCCCTAATAATTCGCTCTTAGCCCCCTCCACCGGAACAAGAGAAAGCAGGGATCCTCCTGCAAGGACACCGGTTATTTTAAGGCCAAGGCCTAAGAAACGTCTCCGTTCCTCAAGAGAAACCTTCCCGGTATCTCCTTTAAGCTTGCCCCTGTCGCTCTTCATACTTTTCATTTTATGTTTGCCTGAGAATCATTGACTGTTACACGGTTGCATACTATAAAGTGACATGCCTCCAACGGTCAAGGCAATATTCAGAATCATTTTCAGTGCATAACCAATGTCTACCGTGGAGAAACCTGCAATTTTCTACATGTACTCGATGATATAATAGATACGAAAAACATATTTACCTTTTTAAAATTGCCTCATAACAATAAATGAATTACCATTCTTCATTTTTCATAATTGTCGTTAAATTTAATTATAAAATTATATAAAACCCTACCCTTCAAAGGGAGATTTTGATGGACACCCAGCATGAGCAAACTGATCGGATACTGCTTGTCGATGATGAGGAGAGTTTACGCCTGACCTTTGAAATGCTTTTAAAACGAGCTGGTTATGAATCCGTCACCGGAGTGTCGAGTTTTGAGGAAGCTATTGATATTGTTGAGCAGGAGGACTTTGATCTGATTATCAGTGATATTGTCCTCCAGGGCGCTTCAGGCATTGATCTCCTCAGGCAGATCAAGGAAATGGGCAAAACATGCCCTGTAGTCATGATAACCGGTTATCCTAATATAGAAACAGCCGCAGAAGCAGTCCGTCTCGGTGCTTTTGATTATGTACCCAAACCGGTCAAAAAAAATGAACTTTTAAAAATTGTTTCCCTGGCTCTTGAAAAGCAGGAATTGCAGAAAGAAAAAAACCGGTTTGAGGCACAGCAGGAAAAAAACCGCTATCTGCAGGAAACAATCTTACGAAGTGTCAGAGAGATTATTATAACAATAGATACACATCTTCGTATTGCCGACATGAATGACATGGCACGTGATTGGACCCGGTCCTTTCTCCCTGAAATTGCCATTGGTACTTCCCTCCCCACATTGACCAGCAAAATATGCAAGGCTCTGCTAAGCGATGCTGAAGAGGTCCTTAAGCATAAGAAGGAACTCAAAATCCATCGTCTTGAATGGCCCAAACCTGATGGCAGCGTTGGCATCATGAGTGTAACAGCTGCACCGCTTGTGGATGAGAAATCAACCTTTCTTGGCGTGGTGCTCACAGCCCGTGACCTCACTCATCTAGAAGACCTGGACAATCGTGACCAACGCTCAAATTTTCATCGTTTCGTTGGTAAAAGCCAACAAATGCAGCGAATATATGCCCTTATCGAAAGCGTCGGCAAGGTTGATACTACAGTCCTTATAACAGGCGCGAGCGGGACAGGGAAAGAGTTGGTTGCAGATGCCCTGCACGAAGAAAGCCCCCGTCACAACCGTCCCCTGATCAAGGTTGACTGCACGGCCATTCCTGAAGAACTCCTTGAGAGTGAGCTCTTCGGCCATAAGAAAGGCTCTTTTACCGGTGCTGACCGTGACAGACTTGGAAGAATCCTACAGGCTGACGGCGGCACCCTTTTTCTCGACGAGATAGGCGATATTTCTTCGCGCATGCAGTTGAGGTTGCTGCGCTTTCTCCAGGAAAGAACATTTTACCCGGTGGGCCAGGACCAGCCAATCCATGTGGATGTTCGTGTTATTACAGCAACAAATGCCGACCTCAAAGAAAAGGTCCGTAAGGATCAATTTCGTGAAGATCTTTACTTCAGGCTGCGGGTAGTGGATATTATTCTGCCGCCGTTACGGGAGCGCAAGGAGGATATTCCTCTCCTGGCCCAACATTTCCTCACCGTTTTTAACAATAAAATGAAAAAAAGCGTTCACGGCTTTTCCGACTCTGTCATGGAACTTCTTTTACAACATCCATGGCCGGGAAATATCCGAGAGCTTGAACATGTTATAGAACGGGCATACGTTCTCTGCATGGGGGACACTATAACTTCAGACCATCTCCCTTCAGATGTAATTTCGGCTGAACCACCTACTCATACAGTACCTGAAGCCTTTACACCGCAACCCACCCAAATGCACCAATCTGTGCCTTTAATGGATTCAGATAATGAGGTTGAACGTCTCCTTGACGCATTACGCCGCACTGCCGGGAATAAGGCAAAGGCTGCCCGCCTTCTTGGAATGGATCGCAGCACACTTTACCGCAAGATATCCAGTTACAATATTGATCTGTCAGACCTGGATACCTATGAATAAAAAGCATAATTTATATTTTTTGCACGTCATTTATCTACTTTAAATTATAAACTTTTCTCTAATTTTGTTTCTTTATCCAGCATGGAAGTCCATCATAGTAAAATCCTCAGGTAGTTTTGTGCGACATGACAGGATATACTATTATAACATATTGATATTAATTAATTTAATCACCTTTGCAACACATTTGTTGCAACATATGTGTTGCATCCGACACTCCCCGCCACACACACTTGATAAGTATTCTCAAAAACTTCAGCTCTCATCCTGGAATGCACTGCCGACTCAAGAGATTATTTTTCCCAGATAAACCCAAAACACTTTTCACAATAAATATGTAATCACTTGTTATTGTTGTCTAATAACAAGTATAAGCTTCTCGTTTTTCTTGCTCAATTGTTTGTCAAAAACAAGAAAAATTATATATTTTGTCCTGTGTAGTTTTTTTCTGGCATCGATTATGCATTAAATTAGATCAAAGCAAAAAATGGGCTGAAATTGGACAAAATTTCACACGGCAAAACCAGGGAGGCACACAATGTACGAATCAATGGAAATCACCCAGGAAAGAATAGCAACGTTTGACGCTGAAATTGAAGTTGCTGATCTTGAACTGGGAAATTCCAGATTAGGGCTTGGAGTCATCATGATAATGGCCGCTTTCGTTGGTATCTGGGGCGTTGCATGCTTGATCGGCGGGCTGGCAAGCACCGAAAGCTTTCATGAAGTCGGACGCAGTCTGATCACTGCCTTTACGGGAATGTAAAAGGGCTTTTTTCAAATGAAACAAATGGGGATGGACATGGGCAAGGATAAAATAAACGGCAAGAGGATGGCATGGCATGCTGCAATTTTTTGCGGCACTGTCATCAGCATCTGGTCTGCTGCTGCATTTCTCAGTGGTTTGGCACAGGTCAACTGGCAAATATCCGAACTCTTAAGACAGTATTTGATTGCAGCCGGCCTGATGCAGGAATTCCATACTATGTCCGATTTTTATACACATATCAAAGGTATTGAATACATCATTGCGGTCCTGTTCCTTGGTGCCTTTCCTGCTTTCTACGCCTATCTCAATAATTCCAAGGGGAGAATTGCGACCAAAACATAATTATAAACCGTAAATAATGCCTGGTTGTGTTGCAGTAACCTGCCAGGCTTTTTTTTACCTAAAATTCAAGTCTTTTTGAAAAAAATTACTAGCAAATTCAACAAGTTATAAAAAATTAACCAAAAGGAGGTAACAAAAAAATGGAGCATATCCCGAAATATCTGCTGAGTACTTTCATTGCAATGCTGTTGTGCTTCTCATCGTATAGCACTATTGCTTTAGCCGGTGATGGGCCTGATGAGGTAGAAATCGACTCCCTGGCTCAGCTTTATGAACCAGTTTATTTTGACCATGCAATGCACGAAGAAGTTACTGACAGCAACTGTGCAGTCTGCCATCACCATACCCTTGGCACACAAATTGATGATGAGAACTGCATGCGCTGCCATGCAGAAAGTGGTGCAACTGATGAAATTGCCTGCCAGGAATGCCATCCAAGCAACCGGTTCGAAGCTGAATATCTTAACAAAATAGATGCTGACAATACTCTCTATCACCGCGATAAAATAGGACTGAAAGCAGCCTATCACATCCGCTGTATGAACTGTCATGAGGAAATGGGTGTAGCGAACGGCTGCCAGGATTGCCATTCACGCACTGATGCCGGCAACAAGTTTTTCCATGCCGGGAACTACGCACCTCCCGAGAGTGAAAAACCTGCAGGTGGCGGTCACTAGAGACTACTAAAAGTTGATATTACTTTTCAGCATAAATGAAGGAGAAGATAATGAAAGCAATGAACCGAAGAAAATTTCTGAAAGGCAGCTTACTCGGAGGAGCTGCTGCCTCGGTAATCAGCAAAAGCAAAAATGCAGATGCTTCAGCATCATTCGGTGGGTATCCAGATACCATGGGCGTTCTGGTCGACTTGACACGCTGTGTTGGCTGTCGAAGCTGTGAAGCTGCTTGCAACAAAGAACAAGGCCTCCCGGCTCCTGCGCAATCTTTTGACGAATTGTCAGTAATGGATCATGAGCGCAGAACCAGTGAGGGGGCATACACCGTTGTCAACCGGTATGAAATTCCGGGACAGGATCATCCGCTTTTCCGTAAAATTCAGTGCAATCACTGTAATGAACCTGCTTGCCTGACCTCATGCTTTGTCAATGCCTACACCAAAACCCCTGAGGGAGCGGTGATTTATGACCCCACAGTTTGCGTGGGCTGCCGGACATGCATGGTGGCCTGTCCATTTTATATCCCGGCCTACAGTTACTCAAGTGTATTAAATCCGGTTATTAAAAAATGTATCTTCTGTTATGACACCAGACTTAAGTTCGGACGCCCCCCGGCCTGCGTTGAATCATGTCCGCGAGAGGCTCTTACCTTTGGTAAACGTAAAGACCTGATCAAAATAGGCAACCAGAGAATAAAAAATCATCCGGATCTCTATGAAGATCATATTTACGGCGAAAATGAAGTTGGCGGAACTTCCTGGATGTATCTTTCAAGTGCCCCGTTTGACCAGGTAGGGTTTGATACTGATCTTGGCACTCAGCCGATTCTCTCCTATGTCAAGGAGTTCCTGACCGTTGTCCCCATGGTGCTGACCATCTGGCCTGCCCTGTTCGCAGGCTTTCACCTGTTGGCAACTCGCAAGGACAAACAAAAAAAAGAAGAAAAATCTGAGATATAAAAGGAGGGATAAATATAATGAATACACTCATTGCAAATGGGAAAGTTCCCCTGGCTAAGCATTATAATGAAGACAGATCCGTCGAATGGTCTGTCAAAGACAAACTTCTTCTGGGACTGAGCTTGAGTGAATATCTCGCCCAGGCATTTCGTAACCCTCTCAACTGGCTCTTTGCAGTCATATTCACCGTCGGTGGCTATGTGACTATAACCAGATTTCTTTTCGGTTTGGGATATGTAACCCATAGTTCCTATGATTATCCCTGGGGGCTTTTTCTTGGCTTTGGACTTTTTGTCATGGTCCCCCTATCCGCGTCCGGCTTTATGCTGGGCACAACGGTTGAAGTATTCGGCCGGGATGACTTCAAACCCATTGAACGGTTGGCTTTGTTAAACGGCCTGCTGGGTTACTTATTTGCAGTTGTTTTTCTACAGGTCGACCTCGGACAGCCATGGCGTTTGGTTTATCCAATGTTCGTCTCTCTTGGTCCTGCAGCAGTTCTGTTCCTGGTTGCCTGGCATGTTGCGACCTATCTTTCTGTGCAGGTTGCCGAACTTGTACCGGCCTTTGCAGAATGGATGGGTATGCCAAAATTGAAAACTTTCATTAAGAGTATGATCCTCGGTCTGACCATTGCCGGCATTATTCTCTCTACCCTGCACCAGGGCGCCTTGGGTGCTTTATTCACCTACGCACCCGGTAAGGTTCATCCATTGTGGTACTCTGCACCATTCCAATGGTTTCATTTTTTCTGTTCGTCAATTTTTGCAGGTCTCTCCATGCTCATCGTTGTGAGCACAATCTGCAAAAAAACAATGGCATGGCGCTGTGACAAAAATTTTCTCACAAACCTTGACCGCCTTACCATAGGGCTGGCAAAGGGAGCTACCCTGGCATTGATCACTTACCTGGTCATTAAGATAATTGCCGTTGCTCACGATGGCGACTGGGGATATCTGGCCAGCGGCTGGGGACAGTGGTACATGCTGGAAATGGTAGCCGGTGTCATACTTCCAATGATACTTTTTACAATTTCCATCAGAAACAATCTTCCAGGTCTTGCACGGTTTGCAGCTCTCATCGCGGTTCTTGGCATAGCGCTTAACCGTCTCAACACAGCCCTGATCACTTTCAACTGGAAATTGTACCAGGAAATACCACACTGGCGGGAAGTAATGATTTGCATCACAGTCTATTCCCTTTTCATCGTCACTTACCGCTTTATTCTGTATCGCTTACCGATACTTTACACCTGGCAAAAGGATGAAGAGGCAGCAAGCTAGAAAAAATTCCTTTCCTTCTGCAGCAGGGACGCAAGTTTGAACATAACCTGCGCCCCTGCTGCACATAGCTATTAACAGAGGATGACTGACATGGTCCTTTCACTGAAAACAACCAGCTATACGGCAGCAATTTTTGTTGCACTCATCCTCGGTTTTCTTTTATTGCTAGGTTCGCGGCAATACAAATCACACAAGGAATATGCAGCTATCATAGAGCAGAATGAAAAAATTATTTTTCAATTTGCTACCATTCGTGAACATATAACCGAATCGCTCCTGGAAAACCGTCAGCAGCAGCTCAAGAGCATTACCAGTGAAATAGAGAACTTAAACGTCAACATATCACAGATACTGCAACAGCCGATCATCCCTAACGAATACAGGATCTCGTTTGCCGGCCAGGTAGACTTTGCGGGCATCATTCTTCTGCTCAGGAGCTTAGGGGTCGGGGACCAGCCCCAGGCAAAAATACGCCAATTAAACCAGGAAATCAGGATTCTGGGCGAGAGATTGATGCTGTTCGACAGGGTTATTGTCGAGCATGTTAAAAGAAAGCTTGTCGGGTTTCAAAATTTCGTCATAGGTCTTCTGGCGATTATCCTTTTTATCGTTATATATATTCTTCTCTTTTGGCACGGCCAAATTGCCATGCCGCTCATCGATCTTGCAAAACAGGCCAAAGAAATAACTACAGGAAAGCGTTCTGCCATATCCTTGCGAAAAAAAAGTGGTGAGGTTGCAGAGCTGGCAGGATCCTTCCAGAATATTCTGTCAAAGCAAAAAAGGACATCAAGTGAATTTGCCCGCAATAACCGGGTGCTGGAAATGGTCCATAATGTCAGTGAGTCGGTATGGCATGCCCAGACAAGGGATGCGGTTTTTGTAGAAGCATGTAGAGGTGTATTGACCAACAGCGATTATGTTCTGGTTTGGATCGGCATACCAGGGGAAAACAACCAGATAGTCCCTGTGGTTGCAGATGGTTCTACGACCATGAGCCGCCAGGAATGCGATGAATGCATGACAGCCCTGCTGACAGCAGCTGAAGAAAATGGCGAAAGATATGACGCCGCCCAGAAGGCATTAGAACAAAAATCACCTGTAATACTGCGGGACGTACTGGCTGGATTACCTAAAGGACCATTCAAGAATACCCCCTTTGCCACTCACAAGCCGGACTGCATAGCACTCCCCCTGGTATATGATAAGCAGATTTTTGGAGTAATTAACATTTACTCCATAGCCACTCAGAGTTTCGCAGACGAGGAAATTGAGCTTTTGAGAGGCATGAGTAATGAAATTATTTTTACAATATTTGCCATTGCAGCCAAAGAATCAAACAAGACGTTGGCGTGTCTTCAAGCTGCCAGAAAAAAAGTGTTTGAGGAAAACCCCAATCTTATTCTGGTAGTTAAAACTGACGGCACCATTGTTGAGGCAAATCCGTCTGCAGAGGAAAAACTGGGACTGGGTTCTGATAAAATTGCTGGAACCAGTATTTATGACACTTTCCTCAGCACCTCTCCAACTCCCAAGCATTTCCTGGATACATTGAACGGAGGCAGTGAAAATATATCTCTTGAACTCAGCGGTTCTGGAACAGAATACATGGTTAGTCTTTCCCCACTGAAAAATGAGGAGGAAGAAAACAGTCTCCTGTTTATTGCCAGGGATATTTCTGAGCAAAAGGCCCATAGAACTGAGACCATAAAGGCCTCAAAACTTGCCGTATTGGGCGAGCTTTCTGTTGGTGTTGCAAATGAAATCAACAACCTTACCAATGGCCTTATAAACTATACCCAGATTCTCAGTGAAGAGATTGAGGAAACTGCTGGAAACAACAACCAGTCTCTTGAATTGCTGAACAATGTAAGTAAAGAAGGTGAAAGAATCTCACAAATTGTCCAACAACTACTTTCTTTCAATTCTAACAGGGATCAGACAAAGGAACCGGTTAAGATAAGTAAAATCATTGAAGATTCATTATCTCTGCTAAAGCACCAGTTCAGGTATGATGCGATAGATGTCTCAATAGGTTTCCCGAAAATTGTTCCTTCCGTCCAGGTTAATGTACGGGAAATGCAGCATATATTTTTAAACCTCTTAAGCAATGCCAGGTATGCCTTAAACCAACGCTACTCAGGCAAGCATCCTAAAAAACGCATTGAGATCAAGGGCGACATAACAGCACGAAACGGCCATCCTCGCCTGAACGTAGTTTGTACCGATTTTGGCATGGGTATACACCCAAACATCATCGGCAAGGTTTTTGAACCTTTCTTTTCTACCAAACCTGAAGGAATCGGGACCGGACTTGGTTTATCCATATGCCGAAGTATCATTGAAGACAATAACGGCACTCTGAATATCGAAAGCATCCTGGATGACCACACTTCAATAACTATAGAACTGCCAATTGTATAGATTGGCGATCCCCCTTTAACCCGCATTTCTCACGAACATTTCAGCATTCAATAGTGATGTGAGAAACCCGGGTTAATCCACAACACACCGTAGTTTTCGAACATCAAAATTATAA
>JBDLJI010000035.1:0-11616 GCA_039714455.1 Thermodesulfobacteriota bacterium | reverse complement strand
TCCCCGACTGCGGCTGCAGCCAAAAGGGCGCCTAAAGGAATTCTGATAAATGTATGTACCGTATCCCAGCCGTTATCAACACCTGGGATCTTATCGGCAAAAAACTCAACGATATACATGACGCCGGCCCCACTTATTATCAACGGATCGGATAATATTATCAAGTCGGGGGGCAAGGCTATATTGCCGGTTGAACCCATAATTCCCAGTACGAGAATAGCAGCATAGAGGTTTATGCCACTGGCCCATGCAACGCCCATGGTTAGAGCAATTGTTTGAATAATGGAATTAAGATCTGCCATATGTCTATCAACTTCTTTCTTTATCGACTAAAGTCGGTTGCTGATGGCAGTCAATAACCAGTCTATCCAGGGATTGGCGTGCTGCCTTCAAGGCTTTGTTGGCCAGGCCACAGCCCTTGAGGACTTCAGGAATATCTTTGCCGAAGATTATGTTCATAATCTCGACCGGTTTCAATTGAGCTGACGGGGCAGCCGGCACATATCCTTCCAACTTGCCTGACACCCGGCGCAACATGCCGCCGTCAACCAGTTCATCAACGATAACACCGATGGCACTGTCAGGTTGACTAAGGTGACGGGCCAACAAAGGCTTGTTTGTTACCTTTCTTTCCGTAAAGTCGTTCAGAGCCGTTTCCATGATATCAAAGGCCATAGCAAGCCGGACAACCGGTGACAGCTTTAATTTTTCCCACTGGTACTGTTTCCATGACTGGAAGGCAAAAGCCACCTCGGCACCCAGAAGAAAAACCACCCAGGCCACGTAGATCCAGAGGAAAAAGAGGGGCAGGGTGGCAAATGAGCCGTATATAGCATTGTATTTTGCAACTCCGATCTGCATCTTGATGTAAAGGATTTGTACCAGGTACCAGCTGATACCGCCGAAAATTCCACCAGCCAGGGCCGGGATGAATCCTACTCTGGTATTTGGTATAAAACGGTACAGCAATACGAAGGTTAAGATGAGAATTAAAACCGGCAGCAACTTAAGAAAAAAACCAAACATCGCGATAGGTAATATTTCCTGAATCCGGGAATAAAGAATAGTACTCTGCAGTGTAGTCGATGTGGCCAGTGCCAGGTTCACGCTGATAGGCAGTAAAATCATTAAGGCCATGTAATCAATGATCTTGCGGCCAAGTACCCGGCCTCTACTTGTCTGCCAGATGGCATTCATGGACTGCTCGATGGAGCCCAGTACTCCCAGAGCGGCAAGGACCATACCCAGGATACCGAAGGTGCCCAGGGTGGCGAAATTGGTTCGGTCAACATAATCGAATACTTGATCGACTGCGTTATGAAGATGGTTGGTAAGGTTGCCGGATTGTGATTCTTGCTCAGTGGCTTGGTCTGCGTTCTCCGGAACCTGGGTAGAACCTTTCTCCGGTTCCTCGGCAGAAGGTGGTTTATCCTGATCTGGAACAGAATCAAGATTTTCTGATGCGGATTCAAATTGTTCAATAAAAGTGAAGGCCGCCACACGCATCTGGTCCCCGGCTCCAAGTCCCTTCAAGACTGCAGTTCCCAGGGCGAGCATCGGCACAAGGGAAAGGACCACGGTAAAGGTCAGGGCACTTGCCCTGAGGGTGACCTTATCCTCCTGGGCCTCGCGGGTTACGATAAAGATGATCCGGCAGGCAGCACGCAGTATTCTGATGCCAAGCTGATCACTGGGTGCTGAATTCCGCCAGATCCAGTCTTTAAAAGCTTTCCAACTTTGTTGGACCTGATCCAGCAGGTTGAGTTCATCAGACATAGTTTCCTGTTTGTCGGTTTGTTTCTTCGTCATATAATTTTTAGTACGAGCTTATATTATCTGCCAAAGAGCCCTTTGAGTATATTTTCAGGTGATGATTTTTCTCCTGATTCCTGGCCTGAACTGTCCAATTGTTTGAGAACCTCTTTCTGCAACGATTTTTGTAGTTGCTCCTGAACACCTTTCATATCAAGGGTAGGGTGCGGGCTTTTAATATTGCCGGTCAGTTTAAGATGCAGGGTTGAGCCGCCCTGTTCATCTGTCAGATATTTTGCAAAGGATGTGCGTGATTTCAATTTATCAGCCAGGGCTGGAGAGAGATGAAAGGTCAGGGGCAGATCCAGAGAGCCGTCAAGTCCTATAATACCATCGGCTTCAGCATCAAGATCAACACCCTGCAGGTTTGTCTTTATCTTGACCTTGCCCCCTTCTATTATAGTAAAAGTACCTGTAAGGTTTTTATAACTGACGTTTTTCAGTTCCTGCAGCCCTAAAAGGTTGGCAATTGAATTTGAAACCGTTGTGCCTTTAATTTCTCCATCAGTAAGGGTAAAGGAGCCGTCTGCAGTAAGAACTTTGCTGATCTGCTCCCAGGTTGTTCCTGCACCTGAGAAAGTGGTCGCAGACTGGAGAGACCCGCTAAGCATGCCGGCAGCTTTCTGGATTAGTGCAGAACTGAGATCACCAGCCTGCACAGATTGCAACCCCAATTTTCCGTCATAGGCCATGCCAGGCTGATTAAGATCAACGTTCATGTTGGAATCAAGTTTGCCCCCATACGCCTTGGCAGAAAGCTCTTTCACCGTGAGTACACCTTTGGCCAGGTCAAATGCCAGGACAAAATCATTGGCGTTCAGCCCCTTGTATATTGCCTTGTCTACTTTCACGGTGCCGGTTGCGATCAAATCTGGAGGAAGGGAGTCGGCAATTATATCGGATGATTTATTTTGGGATGATTGTTTTTTTTGTGGTTTATCAGCTTGTGTTTTGGGCAACCCGGCAACAATTCCAAGAAGTTTGTCTATATTTAAGGATTTGCTGCTGATTTTAAGGGTAGCATTTGGCGACTGCATGTAACTCTTAACATCTGCTTCAGCATGAACCTGTTCACCTTCCAGGTTTGTATCCAGGATAATATCCATATCTTTCTGACTGATATTACCTTTGCCGTTCAGCTTGGTTTGCGCTTCGCCATAGGCAACAGCAGCTTCAAAATCAAAAGAACCTTTGTATTGCAGGTCCTGGATGGTGTGGCCCAGTGCTACGCTGAGTCTGGCGCTTGTTGTGGCGTCAACTGCAGGAATCTCATCCATCTGGTCATGAATTTTAATCCGGGCCTTGTTGAATCGTATCTGGTTTATGGTCAAGGCCAAGGGCAGGGCCGCTGATGCAGATCCGGGTTTTTCCGGTTTCTTTTGCGCAGTATCTTCAGACAGAAATGCTAGAGTGGAAAAATTGAACTGACCGTTCTTGTCACGGAGTATCTGGACAGCAGGTTCATCAAAGCGGATTTCGCTGATAATAAATTTTTTCTGCAGCAGGGGCAGCAGCTCGTAACTGAGAACAAAGGCCTTGGTGCTGACAAAATTATTGTTCTTGTCAGCTTCCTTGATCAAGAAATCTTTGATGGTGATGCCGGACAGGAGACCAATTTTTATATCTCCTATGGCCACCTCCCTTCCCAGTGCCGCTTCTGCCTGTGGTATGATAAGTGTTTTGACGCGCTCTTCAGTAAGATAATAATGAATAAAGACGATAAGCCCTGCAAAAGAAACAACTACCAGTAAAACGATAATGCCGAGTACTTTGCCAAGTTTGCCCATGATATTATCCCTCTCATCAAGTATTTGCCTGCTGGAAAAAATTTAGCTTATGTCAGTCTATTAAGTCATATACTCCGGGGTTGAATTTGAATTTTATTCGCTTGATTCGCGCTATCCTTACACTTTCTTTATCTCACTTTCAAATGAGAGTTATTATGCAGTGTGCTGGATTAGTTATGATTTTTCAGATTAATATGCCCAGCAAAATAATGCAAATATATCCAAAGAGCTTTACTTATCTTTAAACTATCATTAATAATTCTTTTAATATAAAAAGATCATAATCCTTGAGTCTAATTTTTTATTTTATAAAATTGTTTTTATTAACATTTTTTGGGAGGATATCATGAGAAGAATTCTGTTGGTTGTTATTGCTTCAATTTCACTGTTGATGGGATGTGCTGCCACTAATGAACCCATGCCGGGTCATAACGGAGGAATGACAGAAGGACATGGACATGGTGATGCCCAAATAACTCAACATTTTGATGACAGTTTGACAAAGTTGACCGACAACGATTTGTACAGCCTGGAGCTTGTAATTCCGAACAAGAACCTGATGATGGGAGTCAATACTGTAGAGATAATTGTCCATCATGCCACCGGCGGTGATGTGGCACAGGGCGAACTGACGGTGACCCCCTGGATGCCGGGCATGGGACACGGGGTTATGGAAAAGACGGTCATTACTGAAAGGGGCGGTGGTCTGTATAGCGTGGACAATGTCGTTTTATCAATGACCGGTCATTGGCAGCTGCAGGTAAAAGTCTCTAAGGACGGCAAGGAAGATACGGCTGTTTTTGATTTTCCGGAAGTCAAAGCCATGGGCCATGAGCATGCTATGATGAAGGCTCCGCCACCAAAGGACCTTGATTACTCCACCATGAAAATGACGAGCAGCGATGCATTTAATGTCATGTATAAGAGCACAAGCGGAAAGATCAGGATCAACCGGATACATAGTTGGGAATTGACGGTAAAGGATGCAGACGGCCGGCCGGTAAATGACGCAAAGATAACTGTAGTTGGAGATATGCCAGAACATGGACACGGGTTGCCGACCCAGCCTGAGGTCGCAAAAATCGGATCTGGCGGACTGTACAGAATTGACGGTATGAAATTCACTATGCCTGGTTGGTGGGTTGTTACTGTAAGTATAATGGTCAACGGTGTACATGACAGTGTTTCTTTCAATCTGAATATCCTTTAATTGAAAGTTTAAAAAGAGGGTTATATGCGAAACAATTCTATCCGGGCCATTGGGTTTGCCGTTGCCATTAGTTTATTGCTTTTAATTGCAAATATGACTGTTCCGAAAACAGTGTTATCTATGGATCAACATACCTGGTCTGATCAGGAAAAAGCCATTCTTGGCTCTCTATGGATAGGATCACTGGGTTCTTTGCCGGTTGATCCGTCAAACAAATACTCGGACAACCCCAAGGCTGCCGCTTTCGGAAGAAAGCTGTTTTTCGAGGATCACTTCAGCGGTAACATGAAGGTCTCCTGCGCCACCTGTCACCGTGAGGATTATTCATTTACAGACAACCTGCCGCTTTCCCATGGCATGGATACAACACCGAGAAGATCTATGCCTCTTGCCGGTGTTGCTTACAACAGCTGGTTCTTCTGGGACGGACGTACTGACAGTCTGTGGTCCCAGGCATTGGGTCCTATTGAGAGCAAACTGGAGCATGGAATCTCCAGGACCATGAGTGCTTATATTATCAGCAAGTATTACCGGGAAGAGTATGAATCTCTTTTCGGCCCCATACCTGAGATTACTGAAGATAAATGGCCTCAAAAGGCCAGGCCTGCTCAGGATGATCCTAATGCGCTAAAGGCCTGGGTGCTGATGACCCCTGAACAGAAGGAAGCGGTAAACCGCATCTATGTCAACATGGGCAAATCCATTGCTGCCTTTGTCAGGACCATTCTGCCGCAACCATCACCTTTTGACCACTATGTTGAGCAGATACAGGCAGCAGACACAACAAATCCCAGAATGGCATTAACCAATGATGAAGTTGCGGGTCTGCGTCTTTTCATCGGCAAGGCCAAATGTACCAACTGCCACAACGGTCCAATGTTCACCAACAGTGATTTCCATAACCTCGGTCTACCACAAAACAAGAAAGCTGCATCAGATGAGGGTCGTTCAACAGCAATTACCCAGGTGCTCAGCAGTGAATTCAACTGTTTGGGTAAATACAGCGATGCCCATCCCAATGAATGTTCTGAATTACGGTTTATTGACACCTCAGATAAAAAATATGTCGGTGCCTTCAAAACCCCCACTTTAAGGGGTGTGACTGACAGACCCCCATATATGCATGCAGGCCAATTTGCCACGATACGTGAGGTGCTGGAGTTTTATCGCAGTCAGGCACAAAATCCTGAACTGGGCCATGGGGACCTGACTGACAAAGAACTTAATCAACTTGAAGCCTTTCTCCATACCTTAAGCAGTCCCGTTACAAGCTTACAGGCTGAGGTCAAGTAAACTTTTATACATAAATAGTAGGACAAATTTAACTTATGGAAAAATTTTTAGATTCAATACCGTGGGCCTTCCTTGTAATAGCCTGCCTGACCCTGGGGTTGGCACCCTACAACCCTCCACATTTTGTTGAAAAACTGCAGTTGCTGATCAAGGGGCGTTTGGTGCGGCCCATTGATTGGTTCGATTTTTTTATGCATGGCATCCCCTGGTTCCTGCTCATTTTAAAAGGGATTTTCAGCTTGAAAAAATGATTTTGAAACGCAATCCAATTGTGTTTGTTTTTTTTCTGGTTCTTTCCTTTCTGGCCACAGGATATCTTTCTTATTCATTTTTTCTCCCTCGATATGTAGAAAAAAGGTTCCTTCCTTCTCTTGGAGATCAGTTTTTCACCTCGCTGACCGGTCAGGTTTTCACCATCGGATTGAATGAAATATCCCTTGGTGATTTAATCATAGGTGACACCAAAAACACTGCTGTAAGTATCGGTTTAATCCATGCAGATTACTCATTATCTTCAATCATGGATAACAAAATTGAACAGGTAAGAATAAACGGCCTTACCCTGAATCTGGAAATTTCAGCAGGCAAAATTATCATTCCCGGGCTTGATCTGGAAAAAATTATCGGGATAAAATCAAAACAGGATATTTCTCAGCAGTCTTCTGCAATCAGCCTACCTCTGCAGTTGGATACCTTGCAGGTCAGTAATGGTTTTTTGAATATTTTATATGAAAATCAGCGCATTTTTATTCCCTTTGACCTGCAAATAACCAGAAAAGAACAGACGAAAGAAAAGACCCAGCCCGCCTACCGGTTAAATTTACAGATATTTCCACAAGGAGAAAAAGTTACTGTTACAGGGGCTGTTGATCTTTCCGGCAACAAAGGCAAATTCGCTATTTCTGCTGATTCTCTTGACATGCAACCATTTGCTTTCTTGTTGGGAGAGCTGCAGGAAATTCTCAGTTTAGGTAAAGCTTCCATCAAGTCCAATACGGAAATCAGACTTCTGCCGTTTCAGCTTGTTGCAACCGAGATTAACTGTGAACTTGAATCTGCAGATTTTAAAACAGCTCCGATCTCATTTGGCAGACCTGCTGTAAGTATTGATACAACCAAACCATTACGACTGAAGATAATAGGGAATGAGCAACAATGGAATGTAACTGCTCACGGCTCCATGGTTGATCCGCTTGCAGCCTCCATTGCGCTGGACGGTTCATTCCTTCCGGGTGATAATGGAGCAAAAGGCTTTGGAAGTATGTCGATCAGAGTTGCTGACACGACAACAACACTTGGTTCTGCCCATAAACCTGTCATTATCAAGGATAATCCGGAGTTGTACGGAGATTTTTCAATCGATATCACACCTGGTGCATGGCAGGCGAAAATTAAAAGTTCAGCCGGCAAAGAGACCTTGAGGGTTTCCTATGGGCAAAACAGCCTGAAAGCCAAAATCCCTTCATTCAATATCCAGGGAGAAGGTTCTGCTGATGCTGCTCAAATGCAAATTTCTCTGTCAATACCCGATGTTCATGTAACAAGTTCAGATGCATCAGAAATATATTTGCCGGTGGCCAAATTGCGAGCCTCCTTTAATCAGGGAAAAAAATCCGTACAGGAAAAACTTACAAGCGGCAAATTTACCCTGGCGCTTCCTGACGCAAAAGTTAAAAGAGATGCATTGACAGGAAGAGCTGATGTCACGCTAACCGGAAAAATTGAGACGCAACCGCTCCAGGATATAAAGTCCCTGCAGATATCCGGCGAACTTGTTGTGAGCAAAGCAAAAGCAGAGGAAAAGGAAAGCAGTATCAATATAGACTCATTAGAGGGTCGGATTCCCTGGCAATGGTCCCTGGCAGACAGGGGAGCTACTGGACGGATAAGTATTACAGGGATCAAGTGGAAGAACAAGGATCTCGGCTCTTTTGAGTCTACTGTCAGACTTAAGAATATGACTTACTTACTGGATGGCAGGTTTACCCACTCTCTTCTCAACGGATTAGTGACTAACGTAAGCGGTCAGACAGGAGGTGATTCAGAGTATCAGGCTATCCTGGCCATACAAATGGACGCTACCCCCTTCAGCTCGGTGCATCTGGGCAAAATTGATCCGGCACTGAACAACTCCTATCTGGATGGAAAATTAGGACTGGATGGTTCACTTAAAGTTGATGCAAAAGGTTTCAAGGGGAGCATGAGGCTTATATTACAGAATGGCAGGTTAGAGTTCCCAGAGGAAAAATATGAACTTGATAATATTAACCTTGCTTTGTTGATGCCATCGCTGACGGACCTGCGTTCAGCCCCGGCCCAAAAAATTCTTTTTGATAAGGCGTCTGTCGGAGACCTGACATTTGAGCATGGGAAAGTGGTCTGGCAACTCGAATCACCAGATTCAATTTTTATTGAAGAGGGTGTTGTCAGCTGGGCCGGAGGCCGTATTTTTACCAATGCGGTACGCATTTCACCAGATAAAAAGGAATTTGTTGTTCCAATATTTTGCGACAGGCTCAGGTTGACGGAAATATTAAATCAGTTTGGAGTGAACAATGCAGAAGGAGAGGGCACAGTGAGCGGCAGGATACCACTGCTTGTCAGTAAGGATGCTATTCGTTTCGAAGATGGCTTCCTCTATTCCAGCCCGGGGCAGGGCGGAAGCGTCAAGGTAGCAGCTTTTGACTTGCTGTCAGCCGGAATCCCCAAAAACAGTCCCCAATTTGCTCAGGTGGACTTTGCTGCAGAAGCCCTGAAAAATTTTCAGTATAACTGGGTCAGACTTTTATTGAACAGTGAAGGTGAAAACCTTGTCATGCAAATGCATATGGACGGCAAACCTGTGCAGTCTCTGCCATTTAGTTATGACAGTCAAACAGGATTATTGCAGAGGATTGAGGATAACACCCAGGGTATTAACCAACCCATACGGCTTGATGTGAATTTCCGGCTCCCCCTGAACAGATTTATAGGATATAGTGGTAAAATCCAGGATATTTTGAAAAAAATAAACTGAACTATTTGTCTCCTCTTGCTTCTTCGTCCAAAATGACATACTGCTAAAGAGAGAATATTAATAAAACGGAAAACATGGAGAATGATATGAAAAAAGTTTTTGGAACAATATCGATACTCTTGCTCCTCATGACTCTGGGCTGCACGAAACATCAGGTAGAGACCAGGAGTCAGGTTGAGGTGGCGCCGGTTGAAATAAAGCCGATCCATATCACCATTGATGTGAATATCAGGGTGGACAAGGCTTTGGATGATTTCTTCTCTGATATTGATGAATAAACTCAGGAGATCAAGTAAACAACTAATAACTACACATGCAAAATGTTTTAAACATAAGGAGAGCAGCGATGAGAAAATATTCCATGTTTTATGCAATTATTGCTTTATTTACTTTATTGATCTTCAGTGCCGAGGGAAATTGTTTTGCCGGAGCAAGTGATATCAAGGCCAGAATGCAGCAAAGAAAGCCGACCATTGATATGCTTAAATCTGAGGGTCTTGTAGGTGAGAATAACAAGGGTTACCTGGAATTTGTTCCCGGTGCTGCCAATAAAGAGGCAGGTGCTGTTTCTGCCGAAAACAATGACCGTGGAGCTGTGTATAACGCCATTGCCAAACAGCAGGGTGCAACACCGCAGGTTGTAGGAGAGCGGCGAGCCATTCAAATTGCCCAAAAGGCATCGTCTGGATCGTGGCTCCAAGACGCATCTGGGAAGTGGTATAGGAAATAGCCCATAAATCGATCGTATTATTAAAACTTTTAAGGTGCAGCTTCGGGGAATTTTCCTGGCTGCATCTTTTTTGTCTGGAATCACTTAAACAATGATCAGGAATCAACTCAATAATTCAGATGGGCCGCACAGGTCAAACCTGGATAATGCGCTTCTGGAAATGTCAGAGGAGTGCATCGAATGCAAATTATGCGTAAAACAATGTGCGTTTTTAAAAAAATACGGCACACCAAAGTTTATAGCTGACAGCTGGACAGCCCAGGGAGAGAATAAAAATGAAATGCCTTTTGAGTGCAGTTTATGTTCTCTCTGCACTGCGGTATGTCCGGTTGATATAGACCCTCAAAAAATGTTTCTTGAAATGCGTCGTTATTCTGTAGCTTGCGGCAGCGTAGATTTTACAAAGCAGAAACTGCTGCTCAATTTTGAGAAACGTGGCACGTCAAAACGCTATTCATTTTATGGTTTTCCGGATGGCTGTGATACAATATTCTTTCCCGGCTGCGCCCTGGCCGGCAGTAGATCACACCGTGTTATGCAGTTGTATGATCATTTGCAAAAAAACAATCCAAGACTGGGGATCGTCCTGGATTGTTGCACCAAGCCGTCCCATGATCTTGGCAGGACAGACTTTTTTAATGCAATGTTTTCCGAGATGCAGAATTACCTTGTGGACCATGGCATAAAAAACATTTTAACCGCCTGTCCGAGTTGCTATGCTGTTTTTAGCAAATACGCAAAGGGACTTATCACACAGAGTGTTTATGATATCCTGGCGCTTGAAACATGGCAGCCAGACCATACTCTCCACCAAACACCTGTAACTATCCAGGATTCATGTGTTGCCCGCCTTGAAAAAAATACCCAGGATTCTGTCAGGAAACTTATCCTGGCCCAAGGGGTCCCGTTAGAAGAAATGAAACACCACGGCAAAAAGACTCTCTGCTGCGGTGAAGGAGGTGGGGCACATTTTGTGGCACCCGACCTGGCAGGTCAATGGGGAGAGATTCGCAGGACTGAGGGGGAGGGTAGACGCATTATCACCTACTGTGCCGGGTGTGCAAATTTTCTTGGTAAGATCGGTCCGACTGCGCATCTGCTTGATCTGCTTTTCGATCCAACTGCAACACTAAGCGGTAAGGCAAAGGTCTCAAAATCTCCTGTAACGTATCTGAAGCGTCTCTTGCTTAAACGCAGGTTCAGAAAAAAACAGAGGTATGCCGGGAGCAGGGAAAGAAATTTTATTTGCTCGGGTTGTCCATAAATTGAATGTAATAATACCTTGCCGACCCGGAAATTATTTTTTAGTATGAAATAGTTTGAGAAACAGCCCCTAACTTCATTATAAACATGCAGAGTAAAATAATGACCGAGCCGATAAAAGAAGACAATAAGAACACTGTAGTACAGGAAACCCCGGAAGAAGAAAATCAGCAAATGGTTTCAGGCAACTTCAGGGAAGCAAGTTATGTGATTTTATTCATTGGAGCAGTCTTCATCATCAATGCCATGGAGACAGGCAGTTACCGTACACCGTGGCCTGTAGCTATAATTATCACTTTGGCAGGGCTTGGGCTCTTCGGCTATTCTCTGTATCTGCAATCACGCAAGCAATAGGGAATCTCACCCCCCTTACACTTTGTCCATCCTGCGTCTCGACTTGTGAGAAACCCGGGTTAGTTCTCCGTTTTAAACGTGGCATAATAAGATGTTTACTCAGCGCAATTATTCATCGAGTCAGTTATCCAAGAACAGATAACATCCTTTC
>JBDLJI010000034.1:0-11684 GCA_039714455.1 Thermodesulfobacteriota bacterium | reverse complement strand
AAATAAAAGAGCTCTTGGCCTATCAAAAGATTTTTCAAGAATTGAATCCATATAACTAAATCCTCTTTAAAGTTTGCGCTAAATGATTTACTACTGCTAACCTGGATTAATGGTTGGTGCAGTTTGCCAATAGCGATGTAATTTCAATGAGCTATATGCAAAAAATGCACCTATATCCATCAAAGCAAACTACATTTTGTATTTCTGAAGTTATTTCGGCTAGTTACTTTCCAGTGCCGAGTTTGAAGCCAAATCTGAGATAATGTATATTTATTGATTTTGTGGTGATTTAGCTAGAAGGGGTTGGGGAAGGCGTCACAATGTGGTGGTTTGGAAAGGTTGACTGGAAGTCCACATTGTCTATACATCGAAAGTCGTGAATCATTCCTGAAGTATCAAGATTGCCAGTGGATATATTGAGTCAGATTTTGTATGACAAAACTCAAGATGTTGGCAAGCTAATGTGAATTTGTCTGAGCATTATTTGAGAGCCACATTGTAGCACAAAGGATACTTGACTATCTTTTACTCCTGACATACTTTTTGATTATAGCTTACTATAGAAAAAGTCAAACCATCTGAAAAGATGGGGCGGAAAGCTACGGGTCTTGCAATAGATAGCCGGGTTGCCTTGATATAAAGGGATCCGGTTTTGTTGTTTATACTTTCAAGAAAAAATAAAACCCGGAGGACAGATAGATGAAAAGAATACAACCAGCTTCAATCATCGTAAGTTTTCTGGTGTCCGTAACCATGGGTTTATTCGCTACGACAGCACTGGGGAATGAGTTATGGGTAACCAATCAAAAGGATAATACCATATCCATTTAAGCAATAATGGTAGATTTCTGTATGTGGTCAATAAGGCGGACAATACAGTTTCAGTCATTGATGTAGCTGTTAACGAGGAAGTAAAACGCATCCAGGTCGGAAACCTGCCCCATGGGATCGGCTTGCGGCCATGACAACAGTAAATTTGGCGGGGAAGAGTTTCTATTCTGGCATGAATAGTGAATTTTTGAAAAAGATAAGATCATACTCTGGATACTTAGTTCTGAGATTTAATAAGGAGCAAACAATGCCTGAGAGAATATTAAAAATCGGTGAGATGGTCCCCAGAAAGGGCAGTACATCCATGGAACTCATCTTTAAAACACTAAACCATGAAATACACCTCTGGAGAGTGATCCCCGGTGAGTGGGTCTATCCACATATTCATCCTCATAATGATGATATTTGGTATTTTATCCAGGGAGTGGGGGAATATTACACTGCGGCACAAGAGAAAAAAACTGTCAAGCCGGGAGATATTGCAGTAGCTTCACCAGGAGATGTGCATGGGATATTCAATTCTGGTTCTGAAGATATTATTGTCTATTCTGTGCTCTCACCACTTCCAGTTGAAATATACGAGGCTCCTGGTTTCGAGTACCCTGAATAACAAACTTTGAATGTTAATATCATCCTGTCAAAACCAAAGTGCTGTGTTCGGTTAAAGTACTAAGTTTTTTTGTAATAAATACATACTTGACCCTATTTGTTTTCTTCCGCTCTTTTATTACTTTTTTATTTAAAATATAGAACTTATTGAGCAACTCGGGACAAGCCGAACAAATCTTGCTTCATGTGCAGCCTATAACCGGTTGATGGCATGGGCGAATTATGAGGACCTGCATTTCTTCCACTGCCACTCCTCGGACCCGGAAGAGTAATATCTTCCACTTCGATTAATTTATTAAGAGTTAAACAAACAAAGGTGAATAGTTAGTTTAGAGGCAATAGCATGAAAGATGAAGACAAGGTATTTTATACTGCGCTTGTATCTGACATTTCATTTATAAAAACGCATATTCAGTAGGCGGATAATCAATTTAAGTAAAGGACAGACAACATGAAAAATATCATAGCGATTGGCATTAGTTTTGTTCTTTTAACTGCAGGAATGGCTTTGGCGGTAGATGATGCCACACTTCAGGAAGTCGAAAACAAGGCTGAATCTGCCAATGCAAAGGCAGATGGTAAATATGTTTATAAGCCATATATTATTAGAAATTTACAAGATTCTAATGTCGGGTCGCAAGTTACTTCAGAGGGGCAAATTTATGTTATTGGCCTTAAAAAGCTAAATGAGTTTAGAAATATCGCAATTGAACTTCAATTAGATATACAAAAAATATCAGAAGATAAGGCACCATTTAATATGTTTTTTGTTGACCCGGCTCAATTAGATGTTTTAGCTCAAGATGGGTATGTTCCAGATTTGTACACCTACGAAATTATTGGGTTTCATAACAATAGAGCATTAACATCTTATGAAAAAATAGGTAAATTTTCTCTTGGGGAGTACGATTTAGATATTAATATAAAAAAAATATCGAAATTTGATGGAAGAGTAACAATGAACATAAACGGTGAATCTTTCAAAGGTGAAGATTACAGTTTTGAACATTTTTCACAATTTGGTTCATGGGGAATATTAATTATCGCAGGTCCAGATACTAAGATAAGTAAATTTAACTTAAAAACAGAAACATTGGAGTTTGAAGAATAATTTGCTTAAGGGAAGCTAATAAAAAAGCTGTTTTTTATTTATAAGTGCACACCTTAACTGGTAATTTTTCATTTTAGAGGCAACATTGTGGCAAGTAACATATTGACTTTACTCATCTTCAATAGAGTCCCCAGAAGTCAATTTCAAAATATTTTGAAACACATAACTTTCAACCAAATATGTATCAGAAATTTTACTTTCTTCTCTTTCTTGCACAATTACTTGAAGTTCAAATTCCCCTTTTAAGCTTAATGCCGAAACAGTATGAGTGAAGTCTACAAAATCCTCTGAACTAAGAAATATTCTTATGAATGCATATTCCTCACCCCCCTCCTCCGATAAGTAGAAATCTAAAGTGCCTATTGCATTTTCTATTACTGATTCAATTCTGTGTACATTTATTATAGCATTGGGAAAACCTATACCTGACAATATATAATATAGTCCAGAAACGAATTTGTTAGTTTCGTCATCAAAGGAGCATGAGCTGTGAACTTCAATTTCTGTAATTCTAAATTTTAAAAGTTTTCTGCCATCCTGAGTCCACTCCCCTTTTTGAAGGCGAGCGCTCTCATCTAACATAGATGAGACTTTCTGGGTTTTTTCGTCCATTCGTTTCTACCTATTTGAGTTAAGGAGAGTTGGTTAGTTTATGTTTGTCAATCAAGTCATTTATCAATATTATTTATATACCCAAATTTATATAGAAATAAAGCAATTTCCTATAGACATCTGGACTTTATGGCCATCACCCCAAGCACCACATAGTATCACAAGAGACATTTGACTATTTTTCATTCCATGCATATTTTTTATTCATAGCTTACTATAGAAAAAGCCAAACCATTTGAGAGGATGGGGCGGAAAGCAACGGGTCTTTTAAAAGATAGCCGGGTTACCTTTGTAAGAGGTAATTCGGCTTTTTTATTTTAAAAAAAATACTACACCTGAAAAGGAGAAAAGCCATGAACATAAATAATAAAGACACAGCAGTGCTATTAACAGACGTGCAGAACGACTTCCTGAGTGAGCAAGGTGTCACCTGGGAGTTGGTCGGCGACAGCGTCAAGGAGAACAAGACTGTCGAGAACATCGAGAGGCTTTTTAAGGCTGCCAAGGCCAACGGGTTCGAGATTTTCATCTCGCCCCATTACTATTACCCAACCGATCACGGCTGGAAGTTCGGGGGAACCATTGAGAATGTAATGCATGACATCAAGATGTTTGATCGAAGCGGTGCATTGGACCTGGAAGGTTTTTCAGGGTCGGGCGCCGATTGGTTGGAGCGCTACAAACCCTACCTCGAGGACGGTAAGACTATTGTGTGCAGCCCGCACAAGGTCTATGGCCCGGAGAACAACGACGTGGCCTTGCAGCTTCGCAAACGCGGCATTGGTAAGGTCATCCTGGGGGGTATGTCGGCGAATCTGTGTGTCGAAGCCCACCTGCGCGAATTGCTCGAGCAGGGCTTTGAGGTTACCGTGGTGAAGGACGCGACGGCCGGTGCCAGGCACCCCGAGCTGGGCGACGGCTACGAGGCGGCGCTCATCAACTATGGGTATATAGCCAACGCGGTCCTGACAACGGACGAGGCTGTGAAGGCCATGGAAGGCTGACGGTCCGTCGACAGCAGTCTGGGGCTTGAGTAGCAGTGGAGCGATGGATATCGTTTGTCCGCTGACTTCTTGAGTACCCGTTCGCCAAAACGCAAAGAAGTCGTTGTGCTAGTATTGGACATATAAACTAATGAAGCCGGGGATGGGATCAAAAATTCCCACACCGGTTTTAATGTTTCAGGGCACTCTTTTTAATACCCCCTCGGAGTCTATCGCTTTCCTGAGGGGTATAAACTCCGACTACGAGGGGGTATTAAAAAGAATCTCCGTTGATGTTTTACGCGGCAGCTCTTGTCATGATAGAGATTGCCTGGTAAGCAGATGGTATGTCCATTCTGAATTTACCCGAACTGCCAATACATGATATTCTGCCGGATCTGCTGGAGGGTCTGGCCAAGAGCCCGGCCGCTGTTCTGACAGCGGAACCGGGTTCCGGGAAAACCACCATTGCCCCCCTTGTCTTGTTGGATCAGCCCTGGCTGGACGGCCGCAAGATCATTATCCTTGAGCCGCGGCGTCTGGCCGCCCGGGCCGCTGCCGCCAGGATGAGTGAACTGGTGGGTGACAGGGTCGGTGGCACCATTGGCTACCGGGTTCGTTTTGACAGCAAGGTAAGCCGGGCCACCAGAATCGAGGTGGTGACCGAAGGTATTCTGATCAGGATGCTGCAGAACGATCCTGAGCTTGGCGATACCGGGCTGGTGATCTTTGATGAGTTTCACGAGCGCAGCCTGCAGGGTGACCTGGCTTTAGCCCTCTGCCTGGATGCACGACAGCTGCGGCAGGACCTGAAGGTGCTGGTCATGTCAGCCACCATTGACAGTGGCGAGATCGGGGCTCTGCTCGACAATGGCCCGGTGATAAGCGGGCAGGGCCGCTGTTTCCCGGTGTCCGTCGAATATCTGGAGCGTCAATCAACCGAATCTATTACCGGTCGAACGATCAAGGGTATTGATAAGGCCCTTGCTGAACAACAGGGCGATATTCTGGTTTTCCTGCCGGGTGCAGGCGAGATTCGTTTTGTCCTGGACCATTATAATAAAAGAACTGACCTGGCTTGTCTACCGCTCTATGGCGACCTGCCCCTGGAAAAGCAGAACCTGGTCTTTGCCAGGATACCGGGTAAACGGCGGTTGATCCTTGCCACCCCCATTGCTGAAACCAGTCTTACCATCGAAGGTGTCACCACCGTGGTCGATAGCGGCCAACTCAAGTCCCCACGCTTTGACCCGGCCAGCGGCCTGACCCGTCTCGAGACAATTCCGATCTCCAAGGGATCGGCAGAGCAAAGGGCGGGCCGGGCAGGACGGCTTGGCCCCGGTCATTGCTACCGGCTCTGGACCCAGGGTGAGCAGCATTCAAGGCCGGACTTTCTGCCGGCCGAGATCATTAATGCTGACCTCACCTCCCTCATGTTGGAGTTGGCTCTCTGGGGTGTCAGCGACCCCAGCCAACTTGTGTGGGCCGACCCACCCCGCCGGGGCCAGATCAAGCAGGCCAGAAGTATCCTTCTTGATCTTGGGGCTATTGATAAAAAACTTGCCATCACCCCCCTGGGAAGGCAACTGGCCAACTTCCCCCTGCATCCCCGGCTTGCCCTGATGCTTGTCCATGGGCGTAAGCAAGGGCTGAGCAGGCTGGCCTGCCGGCTGGCGGCAATACTGAACAATCGTGATCCCTTGAAACAGGAGATCGGCCGTCAAAGCACCGATATCGAAGAACGGCTGCAGCTTCTGGCAATTTTTGAACGGGACGGGGCTGGTTTAGTACGGGCAAAAGGCGGTGATCCGGCTCAATGCCGCCGGATCTTAAGGGAAGCAAGACAGTACCGGAAACTGCTTGGTAAAACCCCGAAAGATTCAGGGCAGGCAAGCGCAGCGGGCAACCTTCTGGCCAGCGCCTATCCGGATCGGATTGCCCATAAAAAATCGGGCAGTGCACAGCATCTGCTCGCTTCCGGGCAGGGGGCGATCCTGCCTGTAGGTGATCATCTCGGCCAGTCCGAACTGCTGGTCGCAGCCAAACTGCATGGTGGCAAAAAACAGGGACGTATCTTTCTGGCAGCGTCCCTGTCCATGGACGAACTCAGAAGCGATCATGCCCATCTTATCGAGACAGAAAAAACAGTCCGTTGGGACGTGGAGCAGAAAAGGGTTGTTGCTGTGGAGGAGGAGCGGTTTGGCAGCCTGGTGCTCTCCCGGAAGAAATGGCCGGGAGCCGATCCGGAGCAGATCAGCCAATGTCTGCTGCAGGGTATCCGGCAGTCCGGTATCACCTGTTTACCCTGGCAGAAAAAAAGTCGGGAATTACAGGCCCGCATTCAGTCGGCCCACCTCTGGCAGCCCGATAGCTGGCCTGATGTGGCCGATGAAACACTCCTGCAGGACTTATCCTGGCTGCAACCTTATCTGACCGGGGCCAGAGGTTTTAATGATCTGAAAAAACTGGACCTTGTTGATATCCTTCTTGCCCGGCTTTCCTGGAGGGAGCAGCAGGAATTGGACCGAATCGCCCCCACCCATATGAAAGTGGCCAGCGGTTCCCGGATCAAGCTGCGCTACCGGCCCGGCGAGGTGCCGGTCCTGGCAGTGAGGATCCAGCAGATGTTCGGCTGTGCAGAAACACCCACCGTGGCAGGCGGCAAAATACCGGTCCTCATCCACCTGCTCTCTCCGGCTCAGCGCCCCATCCAGATTACCTCAGACCTGGCCGCCTTCTGGCGTTCGACTTACCGGGAAGTCAAAAAAGAACTGGCCGGTCGCTACCCCAAGCATTACTGGCCGGAAAACCCGCTTGAGGCCCAGGCCACCAACAGGGCCAAGCGCAGGAAGCGCTGAAGTACCAGGCTTGGGCGCCTGGCTATGAGTATTTTATTGGTGAAGAAGAATTAAGTATGGTGTTCCTGGAGTTACCCTTTACTTCAGCGGGCTGAAAAAACGATTACCTAGCATCTGCCCGGCAGGTGGATATTATAATTTTCTGCTAAGGCTCAGCATGCCCGGTGTGCAGATTTCTTTCTCAAAAAATGTATCCCGCGTTTCTTCAATAACCTCAAACCCCATTTTTTTATAGAGTCGCAGAGCTGGTTCATTGCCGTCATACATAACTATCTGTGCCAGGGAATAGCCCTGTTTTCTGCCTTCAGCCATTACTGCCTCCAGTAAACGTTCTGCCACACCCCGGCCGCGATATTCCGGCATGGTTGCCACGCTGTCGATGACCCAGGCATTATCAATATCCGCCGGCAGGCAGGTCAAGATTGCGGTGGCGCGCTCGTTGGCTTTCTGAAACGCCTGCCTGGGCAAGTTTAGTTTTTTATACACTTCAGGGAACGCCTGCTGCAGAGCCTGGTAACCTGATTTTTTCGGATCATAACCTCCCAGGCTCCCTACAGGGACATTGTCAGTCGTTTCCGCGATGAAATAACATGTGTAGTGAAACAGATGCGGAATCTCAGTGACAACAATGTGTTCCAGAAAGCGCAGACATTCCTCTTCCGGTCCGTTTAAAACAAACTCCCAGATGCCTTTGGATACATGGGCTCGGCCTGCAATAAGAATGGACTTGGCCAGAAAGGCTGCATCTTCAGCCCGGCATTTTCGTATCTGTAGGTCCATTGCGGTACAAGGTGAAACGCAGGTTGTCATGACCTGCGCCGGTTCTTCTTTCTCTCCTGGGATTTTTCTTCCAGATTTTTTAATTTTTTTTGAATTTCTTCACTGAATGCCACCTTGCCTTCCAGGAGGCATCCGGGCCTGCCCATAATACAATTTGTTTTCAGTTTCAGGCAGTCTTCAGTGTTAAAATCAAAATTTTTACAGGAAAATGTCATGGTAATTCAAATGGTTTATTTATTGATATTGTCTGTATATGAACGAACAAAAGAGATTTTTTAAATTTCCTTTTTGTACTTTGCCAGTTTTCATACCTTTGTAATTTGTTTTTAGTTGTTCATTTCTTTAATGAGACCATGCCCTGCAAAAACATTTTTATAGTCAAAAGCGGGGTGCTTTAATGCCTTCAACGTAGATAGATAGTTTTTAAATGGGCAAGCTGATCCAGGTTGTCAATGATATCGGCAACCTCTTTAGATGCGTCTGAGTATACCTGCATAAGGTGGACCGATCCCCCTGCCTTGATGACCTCTTCAGCTTTTTTGAAGTTTGTCTCTATGAATTCCCTGTTACCGGTATCCCTGGCACCGGCCAAATCCGATTTGCTTATTTCAATCACCTGCGCCATACTCATTTCTCCTGTTCAGTAATAATCATCCTGTAAGCTGCGAAAGGGCAAGCAGTGCAGCATCGTAATCAGGTTCCCGACCGATTTCCGGGACCTGTTCCGTATAGGCTACCTTCCCTGACCTGTCGATAATGACAACAGCCCTGGACAATAAGCCGGTCAAAGGTCCGCTTGTAAAGGTCACACCATAGTCCCGGCCGAATTCCGGTGAACGGAAAACTGAAAGGGATATTACATCATTAAGCCCCTCTGCTTCGCAGAAACGCTTGTGGGCAAATGGAAGGTCCGCTGATATGCACAGTACGACAGTATCAGGGGATTCGCCTGCCTCCTTGTTAAAGCGTCGAACCGATGCTGCGCAGACCGATGTGTCCAGGCTGGGAAAGATGTTTAATATGATGTTTTTGCCGCCGAAATCCTGCAGATCCGCTTCAGAGAGGTCTGATTTTACGAGTTTGAAGGAAGGGGCTGGCATGCCGACAGCCGGCAGGCTGCCAATTGTCTGGACCGGGTTGCCTTGAAGTGTGATCTGGCTCATGGTTACCTCCTGTTTTATTTTTCGATAAAGTGGATCATTAGCTGAACGATAGCCTCTTTATGCCTGCTGTTGAATAGATGCTGGGCATGTTCCGAAGAACCCATAAACTCCTTGTAAATCTTGGGATCGGAAGAATTAATGTACAGGTTATAGACCTCAGCGTTTGAACTGACCATATCATCTTCAGCAACAATAAACAGCTTTCTAACCTGTTCGCTTTTTATGGGTCTGCCACCTGCAGGGGCATGGAGAATTACAGAATCCACCATAGGGTCGATTGTGTTCTGCAGTGCCGACACGTATAATTTTTACTTCCTGAAAATACATTCCGTTTGTTTCGCCCTTTAAGGTATTTGCAATTGTTTGTTGGAATATACCAAGCACAAGCCCAATTGCCAAACAGTAGATGCTTGTTCTTTTCATTGTAATGCACCTCGTATCATGGATTGCTGGTGCTCCTTTCTGTTTAAATTGCACCGGCTGGTCCTCACGGATGCAATTAGCAGGATTTTTAAGGAAATTCAAGGCATAAAGGCAGAGACACAGAGGTAAAATCTGCCTGTCGCCTTTTGAAGGGGTAACACAAAGTCGGGGTTGCCGCAGGAAAGGAACTATCCTGAATCCGTGGGTCGTCCAAACAGCCTTTAACCACTAGTATCACGTCAACTCTTAACTGATGCATCCCGGAGTCTGCGCTTACCTGCTTGCCCTTTATTGCGGCGCAATATTACGCCATTTGGTCCTTGACGCAACACTAGACATCGACCCTAAAAGTATCGATGTCTATAAAAAAGAATCTGAATCACGGTAGAATATGTAAACAAAACACAGTCCGCATCTGTCTTATTAGGTAAAGACGAGCAAAAATCAATTTAAACAATTGATAAAAGGTGATGCCATGAAAAAAATTATCTTATTCCTCTTGGTCCTGTCCTCAGCAATGTGGGCCGGCAGCGCAGTTGATGCGGCAATTATTGTCGGCCGCATCTCCCACATCGAAGGTGAAATATACCGTTATATGGATGTGGATGAAAGCTGGATAGCAACATCTCTACAATCTCCTGCCGGCACACAGGATGTTCTGGCAACAGGGGATAACAGCAGGGCGGAAATTGCTTTTCCTAATAATCAGCTGATGAGGCTGGACGAAAACAGCGAGATTGAGATTCTGAACCTGGATGATGATATTGGTGAATTTACTCTGCAGTCAGGACTTGCGAGATTTTACAATAGAAGCTCCGCAGGTAAAATGATTGTAGAAACAGCCAGGGGCACGGCAAAGGTCGGGCCTGGAAGTGCTATTGACGTGCAGGCGGACCAGCAGGCAGTAACTGTGTCTGCTGTGCTCGGTGAAGCAACTTTTCATTCATATGACGATGGAGTGGAGAAGGTAGAGATCTTGTCAGGATCTACCAGTCTTGAATTTCTAGAAAAGTCTATTATTGCCGGTGTCGGTCCCATTGACAGAAAATGGGACAACTGGTGTGCAGACAGAGAAGGGTTGTGGAACCGGAACAACCTGGTGCGCTCCGAGCATCTGCCTGAGTCCATGCAGGAGTATGCCTATGCCATGGAACCATATGGGCGCTGGCAAAGGATCTATTACCGCGGATATTATTACTGGGCCTGGAAGCCGCACTCGGTAGCTGTCGGCTGGAGTCCATATACAACGGGCTACTGGCAGGACTGGCATGGATCTCCCGTCTGGATAGATCATAACCCATGGGGTTGGGTTACCCATCATCACGGGAACTGGATCAACATGCATGGAGCCTGGCTATGGACGCCCTATGTCCATGTATCGCATGTTGCCGGCGTTACGGTTATTGGCTTTAACATCAGGTTTGGCAAGAGATACCGGTCCCATTGGCATCCTGGCAGGGTTCGCTGGATTGCTCACAATGACTATATCGGTTGGCTGCCTCTTGCTCCATGGGAAACCTATTACGGTTATCGCAAGTGGGGGCCAAGAACAGTCGCGATGCGGGGAGGAACATATTTCAGCATTAATATCAACCTGTCAAGTCATAGGCATATTGACCATGCGGTCGTAATACCGAAACGACACCTGTATCACAGGAAACCGGGGGCAATCAACATTTACAATACGGTGAAGATCAGGAATATTAATAAAACGGTAATTGTTAAGAATTACAAGCCGCTACAGACCGCTGAAAGATTGTGGGACAGGAAGCACTCAACAAAAGTTACGAGAAACGGAACAAAAGTTGCGAGAATCAGAGATACAGAGAAGAGAATTGAAATTCAGCGTGAAAGGAATGCGGAAAAGGCAAGAGAAGTGATCAGAAGTGGAAATCACGAGAGAAAAAGGGCCCGTTCAATTCGTATCCAACGCAATATGCCGAAAGAAAGAACTGTAACAGGCAAATATGAAAAGGGCAGCAGGCGGACTGTTGAGAAAAAACATTCCGGCGCAATTAAGAATAACAGGACTGCTGTTCTCGATAAAGCAGCACGGGTAAAGGGGGGCAGGCCTGAACAGACGATCCGGGAGAGAACAGTTACAAAGAGAGAAAGGACAATTGTAAAAAAGAGGGTTGCTGCAAATGATAATCCGCGAAGAAGTGTGGCAAAAGTGGAGAGAAGCAAGAGAAGGGGCAATGGGGCCGGACAGGCTCGGGTTGAAACCGGCAGAAAGCGTATGGTAAAGCAGGAAAGTAAAACTGTTGTAACCGGAAAAAATAGAGCAGATACCGGAAGGCAGATGAAAAAAGAC
>JBDLJI010000033.1:0-11842 GCA_039714455.1 Thermodesulfobacteriota bacterium | reverse complement strand
GACAACCGTGGCCAGGAAATCATCCCCCGGTGCACCGCTTTCATCAAGTTCTTCATCATCCCTGAAACCATAATACCCCACTGCAGAGCCACTTAAAAAAGTAATTTCTTTATCTGCATGCTTTGCAATCGCATCAACGATATTGCGTGTTGTGAGAATGCGGCTGTTGTAGATTGCTTCTTTGTTCCTGGTATTCCAGGGTCGAAAAATAGAGGCTCCTGCAAGGTTGATAACCACATCATGCCTGCCTATCTCTTCCTGCCATGAACCACTCATGGCAGGATTTCCTTTTGTATAGGATAATCCGGCCCTGATGACTCTGTTTTGCGAGGACCGGGACAGGATGGTGACCAAGTGACCTTCATCGAGCAGTTTTTCTGTCAAGGCCGTTCCCAAAAAACCAGTACCGCCAGTAATAAACACTTTCATGTTTATCTCCTGTTTTTCTAAAAAATTACCGGGAATTACACAGTGATTGTGTTAAATTGCACAGTACACTTTCACCTCTAATTTTTCAAATTTCATATCCTGCACCGCCCCAAAAGCAGTCATTTATACATAGAATTTATTGAGAAATTCCCCCATTTTTTCACATCTAAAAAAAATGATTGGTTACTGAAAACCGCTACACGTAAAGGCTTGGAAGCTTTTTTATTCTTTTTCAATTATGTGTTGATATCCTGTACCACATTGTGGTACATTAAAAAAGTTTTTTGATTGGCATAAATCTGGAGGGGCTCCAACGATGGATGATAAAGAATTTTTGCGTGCCCGCAAAATACTTGGAAAAACACAAAAACAACTCGCTGAACTATTAGGTTCATCTATTAAAGCAGTGCATAGCTACGAGCAGGGCTGGCGCACGGTGCCGGCGCATGTGGAACGTCAGATATTCTTTCTTCTCGCCAGAAAACGCGGCTCTGCCAGCAGTGCCAAAGCTTGCTGGACAATAAGAAAATGCCCCCGGAAACGGAAAATGCAATGCCCGGCCTGGGAATTTCAGGCCGGGAAACTCTGCTGGTTTATTAACGGCACCATTTGTGAAGGTGAGGCACAGCAGAACTGGAAGGAGAAAATGAAAATATGCAGAAAATGTGAAGTACTGAAATCTTTATTGGAATAATACAATACAACAGGCAGGCAGGGAACAGCTCTCAGCAAGCAACCTCCAAACCTCTAACTGAAAACAACCATGCGACGACCCATAAACACTCCAGATAGTTAGTCTTGTGTGTTTAATCTCTGTGTTGCTTATCTGGCTATTGACCAGTGGCCAGATTGCCTGCCGAGAGCTGTTCCCTGCCTGTTTTTTTTACCCAGCAATTTAATCTTACCATAAGAGGAGATTTAACATGGCTCTGAAAAAAGATAAACATTTCAATACCAGAGTCATCCATGCCGGACAAAATCCAGAAGAATGGGAAGGATCCACCCTGCCCCCCATCTTCCAGACCGCCTCCCATGCCCATCCGACTGCTGAAAACCTAAGCCAGACATTTGGCGGCAAGACCACTGACCATATTTACATGCGTTTAACCAACCCGACAAACCGGGTCTTAGAGCAGAAACTTGCTGCCCTGGAAGGTGGTCAGGCAGCTGTAGTTATGTCTTCAGGCATGGCGGCTGTTACCAATGCCTGCCTGGCGCTCTTACGTGCCGGCGATGAGTTTGTGACAGGCAATTCCCTTTTCATGTCAAGCTATGTGCTCTTTGCCAACATATTTAAAAAATATAACATCACTCCCAGGTTAGTCGAATCAACAGACATGGCTGCCATTGAAAATGCTATCAATGACAGGACTAGATTCGTCTACCTTGAGACCATCGGCAATCCCAAAATGGATGTTCCTGACCTGGCTGCCGCTGCTGATATAGCCCATCGCCACGGTCTTCCCCTTCTGGTTGACAACACCCTGGCAACACCTTACCTCTGCCGTCCTCTTGAACTGGGAGCCGACGTGATTATCCACTCAACAACAAAATATCTCAGCGGCCACGGCAATGCCACAGGTGGAGCAGTCATTGACGGTGGCACATTCCCCTGGACTGATTCAGAACGGTTTCCTGATTTTAAACCCTTTGTTGACCGCAAGGGTCCGCTGGCCTTTACGGACAAGGTCTGGCGTGAACACCATATTAATTTCGGGACCACCCAGGCACCACTTCACTCCTACCTGACCATGATCGGACTGGACACCCTGGCACTGCGTATGGAAAGGCATATGGAAAACGCCATGGCTGTCGCCCAATACCTGCGCGGGCGCTCTGAACTATCCTGGCTCAACTACCCAGGCCTTGAAGACAGCCCTTCACATGAAACTGCAAAAAAGCAGTTTGAAGGCAAAGGATTTTCCGGCCTGATGGCATTTGGCCTGGGGGACCAAGAGACAAGTTTCAGGTTCATCAACAACCTGAAAATGATCTATCATCTTGCCAATCTTGGTGACTGCAAAACTTTGGTCATCCATCCATACTCCTCCCAGTACCTCTCTTTTGATGAGCCGACCAGGCAGAACCTGTCGATCCATGCGGATCTTGTCAGACTGTCAGTTGGAATAGAAGCGGTTGAAGATATTTGTGATGACCTGGGGCAGGCATTAGATAGCTTATAGCGTTCAGCTCTCAGCATTCAGCTATCAGCTGACAGCTTTTCCAACACAAGAAAAATATGTATTTTTATCTTTTTGTCATTACATTACTATGTAAGCAAAATTGTTAAATTTAAAAAACAAAAAAGTAGCCGGTTGAAAGTTGATAGTTTGCAGTAAAAATAGTTTTTTATTTTTTAGCTGAGTGCTGATAGCTGAACGCTGATAGCTCTTAAAACCATGAGCGAATATATTGAACATGATGAAAACGGAGTCTCTGTAGGACTTGTAGAAAAAAAACACTTCACCTTTGCAGAGCCCCCTGACTCAATAGTCCTGGAAAGCAATGCCCGTCTCGGCCCAATTACCATTGCCTATGAGACACTTGGCACACTCAATGAGGACAAGAGCAATGTTATCCTCATTTTACATGCCCTTTCCGGTGATTCACATGTGGCAGGATATTACAGCCGGGAAGACCAGAAACCAGGCTGGTGGGAGATTATGGTCGGCCCGGGCAAAGGCATTGATACGGACAAATATTTTGTTATCTGTCCCAATATCATCGCCAGTTGCATGGGCTCAACCGGCCCATCCTCCATCAATCCCGACACCGGAAAGCCATACGGTTTTGATTTTCCAGTAGTCACCATAGGCGACATGGTAAAAGTCCAGAAAGCCTTGCTGGACCATCTCGGTATCGAAAAAATCCTGACAGTAGTCGGCGGCTCAATTGGCGGCATGCAGGTGCTTGAGTGGGCAGTACGCTACCCTGATATGGTTGTTTCGGCCATCCCGCTCGCCACGACAACCAGACATTCTGCACTGGCCATAGCTTTTAACGAGGTTGCCCGCCAGGCCATCATGGCAGATCCCAATTGGAACATGGGGAATTATTACGACTCTGCCAAACCTGACCTGGGCCTTGCCCTGGCCAGGATGGTCGGGCATGTGACCTATCTCTCTGATGAAGCAATGCGCCGTAAATTCGGTAGACGCCTGCAGAATAAAAGTGATTTCTCTTTTAATTTTGATGCGGACTTCCAGGTTGAAAGCTACCTGCGTTACCAGGGCCAGAAATTTGTTGACCGTTTTGATGCAAATTCATTTCTATATATCACCAAGGCAGCAGACTATTTCGATCTTCGCAGGCAGCATGGTGATGGTTCTGAGGCTGAAGCCTTTTCCAGGACAAAGTCAAAATTCCTGGTCATTTCCTTTACTTCGGACTGGTTATATCCGACATACCAGTCCAGGGCCATGGTCAAGTCCATGAAAAAAAATAACCTTGATGTAAGTTTCTGTGAAATTGAGGCGGAATGGGGGCATGACGCCTTTCTGCTTCCAAATGAACGTTTAGCAGCATTGATCAAAGGCTTTCTGGACCACAACTTTACCGAGGTGCAGAAAAAATAGTTTTTAAAAAATTATCAGTATTTAAGTAGTAAGAGATAAATGACTCAGCTGGCTGACACAACATCTCTGGAACTCAAGCGTTTTGATCTCCAGATTATTGCATCCTGGATTAAACCAGGCTCAAAGGTATTGGATCTTGGCTGCGGTGAAGGCGACCTGCTCCTTTACTTGAAGCAGAATAAAAGGGTCAATGGCACAGGCATCGAAAACCGTGAATCCAAGGCCGCTTTGTGCATCGCAAAGGGTTTATCCGTGCTGCAGGGTGACATCAATGAAGAGGTGCTTGATTACCAGGAAGACACCTTTGATTATATCATTCTAAGCCAGACGCTGCAGCAGGTATATTACCCGGAAAAGCTGCTCAAATCTCTTCTTGCAATAGGCAAAAAGGTAATCGTCAGCTTTCCGAACTTCAGCCACTGGTCCATCAGAATGCAGGTGCTGATGACAGGACTTGCTCCCAAAAACGAACAGCTGCCCTATGAGTGGTATAACACCCCGAACATCCGGGTCATTACCTTAAAAGACTTCAGAAAATTCACCCGGGGCCAGGGCTGCACGGTCCTTAAAGAGGTGGCAATCAACACCCATCATCATGATACCAAGGGACATATTATAAACTTTTTGCCGGATTGGCGTGCCACCTATGGAATTTTCCTCATAGGCAAAGGGGATAAAAAATGAAAAGGAAAAAAGATTTTAAATTTCTCAAATCATACAACCAGTGTGACACAGCTATTGAGCCGGCAACCCTGCTCTATGACAAAGTGCCTGCCGTGGTTAAAAAATTGATAAAACTGCTGGATGATAAAAATTCATTCAGTCATGTCGAACCTATCCCGATTCCATCCAATGAGTCGGTGGTGGAACTGATTCATCAGGCCAGGCGTATCCTGTTTCCCGGCTATTTTACCCAGACCACCCTGGCCCAGGCAAACCTGGAATATTACCTGGGCCAGGAAACCACCAGTTTCCTGGAAAACCTTTCTCGCCAGATAATCTCAGCATTCCAGCATGAATGCTTCCGGCTCGATCTGCCGTGCACGAATTGTGCTGACCAGGGACATGAAATTGCCTTAAAAATTGTCCAGGAATTGCCGTCAATCAAAAAACTTATGGACACAGACATAAGGGCAGCCTTTGAAGGCGATCCTGCGGCCAAAGGATATGATGAGATCATTTTCAGTTACCCGGGACTTCTGGCCATCTCCATTTACAGGCTGGCCAACCTGCTCCATAAGCAGAAGGTGCCGGTTATACCCCGCATCATGACCGAACACGCCCACAGCCTCTCCGGTATTGATATCCATCCGGGAGCAACAATCGGCGAAAGTTTTTTCATTGACCACGGCACCGGTGTCGTTATTGGAGAAACGACTGAGATAGGCAATCATGTCAGACTTTACCAGGGTGTGACACTGGGTGCATTATCCCTGCCAAAGGACGCCGGAGATCAGTTTCGCTATAAAAAAAGACATCCAACGATTGAAGATGATGTAATAATATATTCTAATACAACAATTTTAGGAGGGGAGACCGTCATAGGGGCACGGTCGGTTGTTGGCGGCAACATATGGATAACAGAGAGTGTACCGCCTGACACAAAAGTCCTCCTTAAACGCCCGGAACTCATTTATGCCGGCAACGGCAGAAAAAAAATGCAGAAAAGGGGGAAATAACTATGGCCGAAATCAAGACTGATATTTCAGGGGTTGTTGGAAAAACTCCCATGGTCAGGCTGAACAGAATATCAAAAGGGCTCAATGCTGCAATCCTGGCAAAGCTTGAATTTCAGAATCCCCTGGCCAGTGTAAAAGACCGTATTGGTGTCTCCATGATAGAAGCGGCGGAGAACCAGGGGCTAATCGATCCCCATACCACCATTGTTGAGCCGACCAGCGGCAACACAGGCATTGCCCTTGCCTTTGTCTGCGCTGCCAAAAAGTACCGACTGATCCTTACCATGCCCGAAACCATGAGTGTAGAGCGCAGAGCCCTGCTTCGACACCTTGGAGCAGAACTTTTTCTGACTCCGGGCAAAGAAGGCATGAAAGGTGCCATTGCAAAGGCAGAAGACATCCTGGCTCATAACCCCCAGGCTTATATGCCAAATCAGTTTGCCAATCCGGCAAATCCTGAAATCCACCGCAAAACGACTGCTGAGGAGATTTGGAGCGACACGGGGGGCCAGGTTGATATCCTGATTTCCGGGGTCGGTACCGGTGGCACTATTACCGGAGTTGCAGAGGTCATCAAGTCCCGCAAGCCTTCTTTCAAGGCAGTAGCTGTAGAACCGGCAGATTCACCGATTCTTTCCGGCGGCAAACCAGGTCCCCATAAAATCCAGGGTATCGGTGCCGGATTTGTTCCCGATGTATTAAATACCAACATTATCGACGAAATTGTCACTGTTACCAACGAGAACTCCTTTGAGACAGCCCGACAGGTTGCCAGGCTTGAAGGAATTCTCTGTGGAATTTCATCAGGTGCAGCGGTTTGGGCAGCAATGCAGATAGCAGCTCGTTCGGAAAATGCAGGAAAGCAGATCGTGGTCATACTGCCTTCGACCGGGGAACGGTATCTGTCAACCGACCTCTTTATTAAAGAGGAACGGAAAACCATGGCAGCAGCAAAAAAACCTGCGGCCGGGAAGGCAGTTCTTAAGAAGGTGGCGATCAAGAAAACCACTGCAAAGAAGGCGGCACCAAAGAAAGCCACTGCTAAAAAGGCAGTTCCGAAGAAGAAAGCAACCGGCAAGGCAAAGAAAAAGTAATCCGCTGGAATTATTTGAAATAGTTCATGCCGAACTGTTACTGCTTTATAATGAAAAAGCGAAGCTGAGTTTTCTGAGCACCCAACGCATGCTCAACGCCAGAAAGTCAAGATCAGAACAATAAATCTTATTGTTGCTGCAGGGCTTTATCCATTGATTCCATCCTGTCATCACCAAGGTCTTGGGTATTGCGGGCTTTATCAATGGGGGTACGTATTTTTCTTACCGCTTTCTCTGCTGTCTCGTCGGTCATCTGCTCTATTCTGCCCTTTTCCTCAATTTCCCCAGCCTGCTGCTCATCATTTTTAGTGCACCCGGCCTGGGAAACAGCAAAAACAAGCCCAATTGCTACAACACCAAGGAAATAATAGAGAGATTTTTCATGTATCATTTTTCCTTTTCCATCCTTATGGTTTCAGGGACAAATCCCTCATGCGAATAAACTTCTGATATCAATATAATAACAAATCCGCTATTTAATTGTTGTCCGGATAGCGGCAACCTCCTGACCCATTTTGTCAGCTTTTCGGTATAAAAACATAAAACGGTTTACTTCCGGCAAATCATCATCCTTTGCCAGGTCCTTGACAAAGGAATAGGATACTGGAGTGAAGAGCAGCCTTGCAGTCATGGTAAAAGGTCCTCTATGGCCCGAGGTATCAATCCTGTAAGTCACCTGGTCCGAACCTCCTGTAAAATCATCATCTGAAAGCGCCCTGCCAAAGACCCCGATATCAGCAGGGACTGCGGTCTTGTCAAACCCGTTTGGCAGCAGCCTGTTATCCTTGGCATACTTTGCAGCACGCATGAGAGTAAATGTTACTGCATTGTCAGTGTTGAGCATGATACCTTCATAGATCTGGACCTGATCCGGCCGGGTGATCTCATCATAATGCTCCTCATAGCTCATGCTGTCTCTATCAGCATCATTACCCTCAATACTGCCGTCAACAAGGGGTTTGCCCGATTCAAAAACCATCTGCCCGGATACATCCGCCACCATCAGGTGTATCCAGCTTCTCCGGGTTGGAATACCTGAGGGAAATTTATGCCCGACTTTATTATTTACTTTAAGTTCTGCTGTTATTTCATTACCCCGATGCTTGAGGCCGACTACTGATAAACTGGCGGTTTCTGTCTGCAGTTGATGCATGGTTCGTTCCTTGGTGTCCTCTATTCCATCAGTGGAGGCTGAAATCTTCAGACTTCCAATATTGTCCTGCAGAATATTGAGCATGAAAACATTGCCTCCCACAAAATGATGCTGGGAAAAATGATCTTTGGGTTCTGCCTCCGGCGGGGCCCAGTTGGCAATGCTGACATCACCGGCCTCTGAATGAGGCATATGGCACTCCTGGCAGATCATGCCCTGGCCGGGATTCTCCCCAATATCATATCGATTTTCAGCATTTACCCCAAAATCGCTGTATTTCCACTCCAGGTAAGGAGTCTGCTCCGGGAATTCCCCGGCCACGTTGCCCTGTCCATCCACAAATGGTGTATACAGGGTATGACAGGCGGCACAGAGGGCTGAATCATTCATCTGTGAACCAAATACCGGGGTGTAGCCGACGCTCTGCTGCATTGTTTTCTGCACCGGGTCTTTATACGGGCCGAAAATCTCCCTTTCCGGCGCTTTTCCCCCTGTATCGATGACAAATTTGCCGCTGAAGCTTTCCTTCCGGCCTAAATTCTCATCCTGGACCTGATGACAGAGGGAGCAGGAAACGCCGTCCATGGCAGCGCCATGGAGATCATTTTGAGGACTCAATAACCCATTATCGAAAATTACCCTTTCCCCTTCCTGTTTGTATGCCTGGGTCCAGGCCATTGGCATATGACAGGTAGCGCATTTTTCCTCTATAACCTTTTTCAGGCCAGGATTACGCTTTACTTCTGAACTGACTTTTGCCAACCAGAGAGGGTCTTTGGCTGCATTAGCCATCATTGTCGAACGCCAGTGTCCCGGAATCGACATATCGTTGCCCGTACTGTCTACAAGGAGTTCATGACAGACAGCACAACGGGAGGAACCAATAAAATTTTCTGTTTCAAAAATTGCCAACCCTCGCCCCCGCCTGGGATTGTTATTCTCCGGCCTGCTGTAATAGGTAGTAACATCAAGTACTTTGGCATCATCTCCTGCCTTGTCTATACTTACCGGGGCAGGTGCCGGTTCAACCAAAACTTCTGGCGTAACCCCGGTGCCGGCAGCACAGGAAACAAGCTGACCTGCAAATAAAAGCAGTAAAAACAGGGTGATGAGATGGACGGCCTTATTTTTTCTGAATACCTGTCTCCCGGACATAGTTGGCTTCCTCCGCTGGCAATTAATCCTTGCTGTTTTTATATGTTTTCAAAATAAGCTAAATCTTTGTCTTAATGCAAATCTTTGTCAATCCATTAATGAAAAAATCATGCACAAATTAATTCAGCGGGACTGTTGCAAAACTACGTGGTTACAATTATTTTTTTATGCTAATAATTGACTTTCCGTTTCTGTTAATAAATTAACTGGTTTCAGTGCCTGTTAAGATCATATTTACGCAAAATATCTTTGGCCTGTGCAATGGGCTCTTTATGATTACCCTCTATTTAAGAAAAAGAATTTTCATATTTCTGATCCTGTTTATTCAGACCTTTGCCGCTTTCACCTCCCTGGCGTCAGAAGCAGATGCCCGGAAAGAAAGCCTCGTAATAGGCCTGCTGCCTGAGATGAACATATTCAAGCAGAGAGAGCGATTTGAACTCCTTGCGCCCTACTTGAGCAAGCATTTGGGAATTGAAGTCGAGCTTAAAATGCTGAGCTACGGCAACATTATTGAAAAACTTAAAGAGGAGGAGATTGACGCTGCCTTTCTCGGCTCCTTTACAGGGGCCCTGGCTATCAGCCAGTTGGGGGTTGTGCCCCTCGTCCGACCTTATAATATGGACAACACATCAACCTGTCAGGGTTATCTTTTTGCCAGAAAGGACAGCAACATTACATCAGTGCCCGACATGAAGGGCAAATCCCTGGCCCTGGTTGAAAAAACAACAGCAGGATTTGTCTTCCCCATAGCCTGGCTCAAGCGACATGAGGTTGATAATATAAACACTTATCTGAATGAACAATTTATTTCCGGCAGCCATGACAGGACAATTTCTTTGGTGCTGAACGGTAAGGCAGATTTAGGAGCAGCAAAAAGCACCATTTATAAAAGCATGCGTAAATGGCAACCACGGATTGACAGAGAACTCGTTATTCTGGCAAACTCACCAAAGGTTCCATCCAACACCTTTTGCGTTAGTAAAAAGATTGACCGGCAATACAGAGAACAACTAAAAGACCTGTTACTGAACCTGCGAGGAGACCCGGGAGGCAGAGAGGTACTCAAACAACTGGGCGCAAAACGGTTTATAGAAACCGACAAGGACCAATACCAGTCAGTGTTTGACCTGGCAAAAGAAGCAGGCATAGACCTGAAAAAATATGACTTTCAGAGTCCCTGAATTATCAATTATAGAGAATGACCCAAATCTTCATATGATCGGTTAATTCGATGAAAAAATACATTTTAATATCTTTTGCTCTAATCTTTATATTTGCCGGGATAGGTTCGGGGGTATCCCTCTACCATCTCCTTAATACCACCGCAAATCTCCGTAATCTGATCAGCCTGCATGAAATTGAAGACGTCAGACAGGCACTTTCTTTCAATTTCCAGAAAATTCAAAGTTATGCTTTCTCTTCCCAGGCTTACTTGACTGAAAATATTGATGAGATCATCGACAATACCAAAGAAGTTAATCAAACCCTGGTACGCTGCAATGAATGCCACCACAAACCTGAAATAGAAGCTGAACTCAAGGGTGTGGAAGCAATGATCCAGGATTACCAGGAACAGCTTTCATACCTGATCACTACTGTCACGGAAGGAGAACTCCGCTTTGAACAGCAAGGTATAGTTGCTGACCAGAGCAATTTAATCCTTACCAAAGTACAGGATATGGTCAACAGGGCGGCATCTACACTGAATCTTGAAACATCCAATGCAATGAACAAGATTGAAGAGTCTTACATCATCCTGGGACTCACCCTGATCTTTACCTTTCTTGCTGCTCAGGTGGTGGCGCATTTTCTAACCAGCCGCATTACCAAGCCGGTTGATAAACTGCTTACCGCTGCAAACAGGATTACCCAGGGTGAACTGGGGTATCAGATCGACTACAAGGCACCCGGTGAATTCCAGGCTCTCATCTCGACCTTCAATAAAATGAGCGATTCTTTGTCCCGTCAGGAGGATAAGATCCGGAATACCATGAAAAAGCTGCACCAGCTTAGTCATATGACCCTGCCGCTGCATACAGCTCTCAATACGTCAATAATTATCAATCATGTGCACAAAACCATGAATGATCTTATCGCTGCAGAGCATGTTGGTATAATGCTGCCTGAGGAAGACGATGGACAGTATGTTCTTCATCTTTTCGATACCGGTGTGAAGAACAATGAATCCAGACAATTCACATTTTCTCAGGATGAAATAAAAGGGGTTTTCGATGATTACAACGGCCAATCTCTGCTGGATAATTCCATGCAGAATAAAAACTGGCCCTTTGCGGAAAAACCTGAAGGAGTTGAGTTCAACAACCTTCTGCTTACCTGGATGCTCATCGAAAATAACATCACCGGCGCCCTTATTGCCATCAACAAAAATGAAGGGGACTTTAGCGAGGAAGATTCAAAAATTGTTGGCATTCTCGCCAATAACATGAATGTGGCACTTGATAATATAGGACTGTTCAGCAACCTGCAGCAGCAGATGGTTGAACAGAAAAAAACCCAGCGCCAACTTTTAGAAGCAGAGAAGCTTACAGCCCTGGGAGCCCTGGCAGGCGGTATTGCCCATGACTTCAACAATATCCTCTGCGGCATGATCGGCTATGTTTCACTGCTGAAAAGAAACCACAACCCGGAAGACAAGGATTTCAAAATGCTTGATACCATTGAAAATGCCGGCTTCCGGGCCGCCGATCTTACCAAGCAGCTCCTCACCTTTTCACGCCAGGAAGCTCTGGATCA
>JBDLJI010000032.1:0-11901 GCA_039714455.1 Thermodesulfobacteriota bacterium | reverse complement strand
GGTGGCTGAAGGGGTCATGACAACTCGCTCTGCCTGGAACCTTGCCAGCAAAATTGAGGTTGAAATGCCGATCCTGGAACAGGTTTATCAGGTTCTTTACAAAGATAAATCATGCAATGAAGCTGTCAGGGATCTCTTATCCCGCTCCTTAAAACACGAACAATGGTAGCCTGACGACGCAAAAAGTCTATCTACTGTGTCGTGCAGCATTTCTCGTCATTGCGGCGTATCTTAGCCTCACTCCTCGGAGTCGGAGTTTATGCCCTGAAAGGGTGTTTATGCCCTGTTTTTAAGGGTGCTTACCTGTATCTATATCTTTTTGCTTGTCAGCAGTAGCAATCCAGGGGATCTTTTTGCTTGTCAGTTAAGCGAATGTTTTCGGGTTAAACCATTTTGTCTTCTGACCAGTCATTATGCTCAAACTGGCTATGGTCAGGTTTTGGGGGCTTGGCTTCAGCAAGGCGCGATTCCAGCCATGCGAGAACTTTGTCAAACTCTGCTACCACCCCCCCCAAGGCCTTTCCTCGATGACTTACCCTGTTTTTTTCATCACTGCTTAATTCGGCAAAGGTTTTGCCATATTGCGGGTAGAAAAAAACAGGATCATAGCCAAAGCCTGATGTGCCTCTTGGTTCCCGGGCGATTTCTCCTTCACAGCGCCCCTCATAAGTTAAGGCAGGGCCGGAAGGAACGGCAATGGAAATAACGCATTCAAATGCTGCGCGCCGGTCATCCTTGCCTTCCATTTCCCCAAGAAGTTTGTCAATATTTGCTTTATCTGAGGCATTCTCACCGGCATAGCGGGCCGATTTAACGCCAGGAGCGCCATTCAGGGCTTCAACCACCAGCCCGGAATCGTCGGATATGGCAGGCAAGCCAAGAACTTTGGCTGTGAATAAAGCCTTTTTATAGGCATTGTCATCAAAGGTTTTTCCATCCTCTTCCACCTCAGGAACTGGTCCAAAATCGTCGAGGTTTTTTATTTCCACAGGAAAGTTTTTTAAAAGCTGTTGGAACTCTCTAACCTTCCCTGAATTTCTTGTTGCCAGAACAATGATTCTAACCATGTTGACTTTCTCCCATTCAATATAACCAGCCAGTTGTGTTTTAATGGCAATGTTTGTTTTTTATCCAGCGCCACAGGATTTTTCTCCTTTCTTACGCGGATAAGCAAGGGAGCAATGTACCGTAAAAAAAAAATTTTTCAAATCTGTTTCGTGCTAAATTTTTTTAAGGCATTAATAGGGCGCTAAATATTTTGCTCATTCATTTCTGCCATCAGAAAAAGCCTTAGCCCGGGTATCTCACAAGCTGAGACGCCGGATAGACAAAGTGTAAGGAGGTTGGGCTATACTTTAGTATGCACCCTTAAAAACAGGGCATAAACACCCTTAAAGACAGGGTATAAACTAAACGCCTTACACTGCAGGCTATACGGATGTATCGGCTTGCCTTGCGCGAACAGTTCAGCATATTTTTTACAGCATTCGTAAACACTCTGTTCCCGTCAATATCCCGTATACCTTCTTCTATGCCCTCAGACTATCACCATTCACTATTAAATGCTGAAATGTTCGTGAGAAATGCGGGCTAGGCAAACATATGAAAAGTGACAGAATATTTTCATGGCACGATCTTGTCTCTTTTGTAAATATAGCGTATAAAGCTCGTCACACCCTTAATGATGAGGACCTGATAAGCGGCTTGTGCTGTTTGAAAAAGCTTAGGAAAATAAACAGGTATTTGAGAATGGCAGAGATAAAAAGCACACTTGAGAAAGTTATGGAAAGGGCCGCCTCCATGGGCCATGCAACCCAGGAAGAAATCGCGGCGGAAGAAAAAGTCAAGGATGGGATGCGTATGAGTGCAGACTATCTTCAGGGAAAAGAGGTCGATTTTTCAAGTGCTCTTGAGCCAGCAAGCAGCTCGGTTCTTGTCAAAAGGGGATTAGTGCAGGCTTTTTTAAGAAATATTGTGCTGCCAAGAGATGAGGACCAGCAAAGAACCGAGAGAGCCATGCAGGGACTCTTGGCTCTTGGAAAAGAAAGCGGAGATCTCCTGTCGATTTTTAGGGACATGAAAGGAATATTAGATAACTATCAGCAGCACAAAAAAGAAATTTACCAGCAAGTGGAAGAAGCCTTCAGGCAACAGATGGAACAGTCCCTGGCTCAACAGACCGGGCAGGCAGGTTTGGGAATGAAGGTAGACCCGGCCCTGCATCCCAAATTTCAGGAAGAGTGGTCCCGGATCAAGGCTGATTTAGATACACAGTACAACCAGGCCTTAGGTCAGCATAAAGATTTAGTGGCGCAGAGATTTTCAGTTACTGCATAAGAAGAAAATTATCTTTCCGGTTTATTGGATATTGGGGCAGCGAAATACATGGAAATAGAAATTTATCTGGATGTCGAAGAGGCTAAACCTGAAGACCTTCCACTCATTGGGAAGCGGGTGTCGGAATGGTATGCTGAAGGGGCTGAAATACGCTATGACAAAAACTGTTTCGGTCAGATGCTTGAACTGGAGAAACCTTTCAGTTATCGGGTAGATTTGGATAATGTTGATCCAATAGGGGCAATCCGGGACCTGCACGCAAGGGTTTATCGTTTTGGGGCAAAGGCCTATATTTATTTTGTACCATTTTAGTGAATGTACAGTTTACCCATTGAAACAACTTGAAAAAATTAAGGCTGCAATAAAACGCAAAAGCGCTGATGCTCTTTTGGTCACTCAGCCTGAAAATAGACGATATCTCAGCGGCTATACCGCCACGGACCTCTCCATTGCAGAGAGCTCAGGCGTCTTGCTGATTTCCGGCAGGGGCACCCCTCTTTTGTTAACAGATTCACGTTATTCTTTACAGGCCGAGAAGGAGGCGACCGGCTTTGAGGTTGTTTCTGTGCGTTCCTCCCTGCTGGGAGCGTTGAAAAAGATGCTGCCGCAGCTGGGTATTCGACGGTTGCTTTTTGAAAGCCACTACCTGCTGCATGCTACGGCAGTAAAACTTATAGATATGGGCCAAAAACAGAATATAGGAATGATACCGACCAGCGGTATGGTTGAAAAGCTGCGGAAAGTAAAGTCGGCAGATGAGATTGAAAAGATCCGGCAGGCGGTTGGCTTAAATGAGTTGGTTTTTCAGGAAATTTATCAGAATTTAATTCCGGGGCAAACAGAAAGAGAGGTCGCCATTGCCATAGAGTCAGCCATGATGCGCAAAGGCGCCGAAGAGCCGGCATTTCCCACTATTGTCGCTACCGGCCCCAATGCAGCGGTACCGCATGCGGTACCGAGCGAAAGGGCCATAAAAGAAGGGGAAACAGTAATTATTGATATGGGGTTGAAGCTGAACGGCTACTGCTCAGATATGACCCGAACCGTGGTGCTGGGAAAGTCCGATAAGCGCACAAAAGAAGCCATAAGGCTGGTCCGTAAAGCCCAGCGGGCAGCTCTCAAAACTATCAAGGCCGGTATACTGGCCAGGGAGGCCGACAGGGCTGCCAGGAAAATAATTATTGATGCTGGGTTTGGTAAATGTTTCGGGCATGGTCTCGGCCATGGAGTAGGTCTGGCCGTACATGAACCGCCCTCCCTTAACAGGATGCGCAGAAATAAACTCCAGGCAGGCATGGTCGTGACAGTGGAACCGGGCATCTATCTTCCAGGCTGGGGCGGGGTGCGGTTGGAAAACATGGTTGTGGTTGAAGAGGAAGGCTGCACAGTCCTCAATCAGGACAAAACTTTTCTTGACCTGTAGCCTGAATCCGTGAGCCGTCGGATATATCCCAGGTTCAGGTAAGCACCCTTAAAAACAGGGTATAAACACCCTTTCAGGGCACTCTTTTTAGTACCCCCCTGAGGGGTATAAACGAGCAAAGCGAGACTCCGAATAGTTTTTCATCACGGATTCAGGTGTAAATATAAATTTTTAAACATGGCACAAAGGATGAAAAGCGAGCGGAGCACCCTGGCGGGAATAGCGGCAGAGTATCTATAGAGAGGCGTACATGAGACAGTATGTAATAGACCAGCTCAGCAGAGAGGAACGGGCAAACATTGAAAGCTATTTGAAAAGGACGCTGAAACCTGGTCCTGTGGACGGTTTGTACTGGATTGAGGTGCCTCAGGATTTACTCAGTGGAGACCAGATGGGGCATGAGGCTTGCGGCCCCTTTTTCTTTGCGGTTGAACTGGAAGCCGAGTCGGTCTGTTTTGAATTGTTGATCCGTAGCCAGTCAAACCTGCACTGCTCCTGCATAGCGCATGCATCACCTGCACAGCGCGATTTTGTTTTACGGTTCGTGGATCAGATGTTGGAAGAGGAACAGATACAGGCTTGATGCCGAGCCGCACCTATCAGCAGACCCTTAATATCTCATCAAGTTCCGTTACCCCCTGGAAGATTTTTTCCACCGCATCCATCCGCAAGGTACGCATGCCGTTTTCCATAGCCATCTGCCTTAATTCTTCTATAGATGCCTTTTCTTTAATGCCTTTTTTGATCCTGTCTGTGTTTTCGAGCATTTCAAAAATTGCAACCCGACCCCGGTACCCTATTTGGTCACATTCCCTGCAGCCTGTTTTTTGTTTGAAGGCCTGCTTTTCTGTAGCCATACCATGTTTTTCAAACCATTCTAGCCCATAGGCCACTTTCAGTTTCTCAAACTGTTCTTTATTCGGCTTAAAGCTTTTTTTGCATTTTTTACAGAGCCTTCGTACCAGGCGCTGGGCAATAACCGCAGAAAGGGCCTCGGAAAAACTTATGGGGTCCATGCCCATTTCCACAAGTCTGACAAGGGTTTCCGGGGCACTGTTTGTATGAAGCGTAGACAAAACAACATGGCCGGTAAGCGAAGCCTCGATAGCTGTTTTGGCTGTTTCCCGGTCGCGCATCTCGCCGATCATTATGACATCGGGGTCGGAGCGCAGAAATGAGCGGAGTGCCTCCTGGAAGGTAAAACCTATCTTCGCGTTGACCTGGACCTGTCTCAGTCCTTTCTGGGTAATTTCCACAGGGTCTTCAGCAGTCCATATTTTGCGATCCGGTGTATTGATGTAGCTTAGGGCAGAATGCAAAGTTGTGGTTTTGCCTGAACCTGTAGGTCCGACACAGAGAATTATTCCTACTGGTTTGGAAATCACTTTTTCGAAAATTTTCTTGTCACGGGCAGAAAAACCGATCTGGTCAGGTGGTATGGGCTTTGACTTGGCCAGAACACGCAAAACAGCATCTTCGTTGCCGCCAACTGTGGGCGTGGTTTCCAACCGGTATTCAATTTTTTGATCCTTATAGCGGATGACGATCTTGCCGCTCTGGGGTTTACGGCGCTCGGTAATATCCAGATTGGACATAATTTTTAATCGGGACAGCAGGGCCCTTTTGTAACCGGATGGGACTTCGTGGCTGAGATGGCAGAGGCCATCAACCCGGTAGCGTACGGCGAGGGGATCTCCTCCTATTCCCGGCTCAAGATGTATGTCCGAAGCATCTTTTTTGTAAGCATTAATGAGTATTTTATTAACCAGCTTGATGATCTGCGAATCTGTCTCATCAACAACTGAGGTGTCAGAGGCGTCTTCAACCGCCACCAGATCATCGGTCATTTCTCCAATGATATCTTCCACCTTTTCTTCATCTCTGGTGTAGTACTTTTCGATGGCGGCGGCTATTTGTCCAGAAGGAGCAACCACAAACTTGATCCTGCGGTTGGTTATAAAACGTAAGGTGTCGCCAAGCTCTGCGTGTTCAGCAGGATTTGATGTAGCAATCAACAGGTGGTCGCCCTTGTCGGCTATTGGCATTATCTTCATTTGCGTTACAAGTGCCAGGGGCATTGCGTGTAAAGCCTCATTGCTGGGCTCCATATCATTAAGATTGACAAAGTCCAGCTGGAATTTGATTGCTAATGCCGACAAAAGCTGGTCAGCGTTGATATGATTTCGCTCAACTAGGAGGGCGCCTATTTTTTTGTTTTTTTCTATGACCTGCTGGGCAATTGCGTCTTCAAGTTGTTCCTGTGTAACAAGCTTTGAGGCTATAAGTATATCACCGACACGTGCAGTGGAAGGAATTTTACCTGCTTTCTGCATCTTGCGGATTACCTGTTCGATTTTTCCCTGTTCCAGGTTATGCCTCTGGGCGATAGTCTCACCTATTCTTTTTTTCTTGATGTTGTTGTAATCCTGGATGACCTCCTCGAGCGTCTCACGGGATACCATTCCCTGCTCTTCCAGGATGGTGCCGAGAAAGTTGAGTTGGCGGCGTGCCTTGACACCAAGGTTGGTAAAGAAGGCAGAGCGGTATGGGTTGTCCAGGTCAAGATAAGAGCCATAAAAGCCGGCCTGGAAAGGCTGATTTTGGGCAACTCTTACTAAATGCTGAAAGCCCGAGAGGGTTTCAATTTCCATGAGGTCATGGGAATTTTCAAGCGTATTCAGATGGTTAGGGTCCTCTTTTAGCTGAACGCAGCACACTTCCAAAAGTGGATATGTTTTTTTATTGCCGTTTCTTGCCAGGGTAACCTCAATTTCATTTTCTTCAGGAAGAAAAGGACGGTTGAGAGTCGCTGTCTCTTTGCCGACCAATAACTCCAATAGAAGTTCTGGGTCTGCAGGTTTGTTTTTGGAAACAGCGTTAGTTTTTTTCAAGGTGTTTTCTTTTTGTTTGGCTGACATGCGGTTACCCTAACTATTTGAAGTTGTATTTGAAAATCATTCGATACCAGAGTATTTAGTTTATTTTTAATAAAATTTCATTAACTATGGAATGCAAGAATAAATTGTTTTTTTATGCATCATTAATTGCAATATCGGCTATTATCCTGAATAACAACAAAAAGTAACAGGGCACAGTCCGTTTTAAGTAATTTTCCGTCACGGATTCCGGAGAATAAAAGCAGGCTGAAGTTTCCGGCAGTGTGACAGGGTTAGACGATGAAGGAGCAGATCGCATTAAAATAATGTTGGGTCTTTTCCGGCGAAAGTCTCTTGTTCTAATTGTCGTCTCGCGCTATCTTCTATGCGTCAGTTTTGAAAGTCTGGCAGCAAGGACAAACATTACTGCTTAACCTTTTGATTTTTGGGATATTTTCGTCTGTAATTATGTATATCGACTGAACGAGGGCCTTAATGCATATCACACATTTATACCGGCAGGTTAACAACCAAATGGAGTTCTGTTTTAATATTGAAACGACAGAGCCTTTTACTGATAAAGAAATACCCAGGCTGCAGTTTCTGCTTGCTGATGGGTTTATTCAGGAAACAGTCAGCACCAGACCATATTTTAACCCTTCGGAAAAGGAGGTGGTAGAGCTGGGACCCCGGTTGAATTTTGCCACTGCCTGGTCTTCTAATATGGTGTCAATCTGCCGCGCCACGGGCCTTAACAAGGTAAACCGCATAGAACGGTCCAGGAGGTATCTCCTGGAAAAACATGCAGACCGTAATCAGTTTATTGCTGAGCATCATGACCGCATGACCGAGTGTCTCTACCCTGAGCCGCTTTCAACTTTTGAGACAGGCATTATTCCCGAGAAAAATTATGAAGTTCCTCTCATGGAAAAAGGTGCGTCGGCCCTTGAAGAAATACCCGGCATTTCAATGGATGAATGGGATAGAAATTTTTACTATGACTACTTTGTCAAAAAGCATGGCCGCAACCCAAGCATTGTTGAGATTATGGATTTAAACAATGCCAACAGTGAACATTCCCGGCACGGTTTTTTCAGGGGCAGGCATGTTATTGATGACAAGGAAGAGCCTGAAACATTAATGGAAATTGTCTGTTCAACGTTAGAAGCCAATGCAACCAACAGCATCATAGCCTTCAAAGACAACTCCAGCGGCATTCGCGGCCGTGATATTTTTACCATTGTTCCTGACAGCCCAGGCAGGCCTTCAGCTTTCACCAAACGAAAGATGGCCTATCACATTATTTTTACCGCCGAGACCCATAATTTCCCAACCGGTGTTGCGCCCTTCCCCGGGGCTGAGACAGGCACAGGCGGCAGGATCAGGGATATCCAGGGAACCGGGAGGGGCGGCCTGGTAGTGGGTGGAACAGCCGCATACTGTGTTGCCAACCTCAAAATTCCGGGATATGACCTGGCATGGGAAGATAAGAACTTTGAGTACCCTTCGAACCTGGCAAGTGGTCTTGAAATAGAGATTGAGGCCAGCAATGGAGCATCTGATTATGGCAATAAGTTTGGTGAGCCCCTCATCCAGGGGTTTACCAGGTCGTTTGATCTGCGACTGCCCAATGGCGAACGCTGGGGATTCCTGAAGCCAATCATGTTCACAGGTGGCATAGGGCAGATTGATGATCGGCATACGGAAAAGGCCGAGGAAGAAGAGGGCATGATTATTGTTCAGATCGGTGGCCCCGCCTACAGGGTGGGTTTTGGCGGTGGAGCTGCATCCAGCATGCTCCAGGGAGATAATGTAGAAGACCTTGACTTCAATGCCGTTCAACGCGGCGATGCGGAAATGGAACAGAAGATGAACCGGGTGATCCGTGCCTGTGTCGAGATGGGTGAAACTTCCATCATTGACGTCATCCATGATCAAGGAGCAGGGGGGCCTGGAAATGTCCTGAAAGAATTGGTGGAAAAATCCGGCGGCAAGATCGACATCAGAAAAATTAAGGTCGGAGACCCGACCATGTCGATTTTGGAAATCTATGTGGCTGAGTATCAGGAGCGTAATGGCCTTTTGATTCGCCCGGAGAATATGAAAGAATTTGAGGCCATCTGCAACAGGGAAAAGGTAAATTGTGAAATACTTGGGACAGTGACCGGTGACGGCCGTTTTGTGGTTCATGACGGGCAGGATGGATCCAAACCTGTAGACCTTGAATTACATGAGGTTCTTGGCAATATTCCCCAAAAGACATTTAATGACAGCCGACAGGAAGGACAGCAGCCACCCTTGGTGCTGCCGGATGACATGACCGTTCGGAAAGCACTAAACAATGTTTTGCGCCTTGTGTCAGTGGGTTCAAAACGGTTTTTGACCAATAAGGTTGACCGGAGTGTTACAGGATTAATTGCCCAGCAGCAGTGCTGTGGCCCCCTGCAGGCTACTGTTGCCGACGTAGCAGTTATTGCCCAGAGTCATTTTGCTTGGAGCGGTGCGGCAACTGCTATAGGTGAACAGCCTATAAAGATGCTGGTGAATCCTCCGGCAGGAGCACGAATGGCAGTTGGTGAAGCTCTGACCAATCTGGTGTGGGCCCGGATAGATACCCTGGAAGGGGTAAAGTGTTCAGCTAACTGGATGTGGGCTCCGAAGTTGCCTGGTGAGGGTGCTGCCCTGTATGACGCAGCCTGTGCAATGCGGGATGCCATGATACCGTTGGGTATCGCCGTTGATGGCGGCAAAGACAGCCTTTCCATGGCCACCCGTGTGGGAGAGGAGACGGTAAAATCTCCCAGGGAACTGGTTATTTCAGCCTATGCGTCAATGGAGGATATAACAAGAGTAGTCACACCCGATATAAAGAGGCCGGGGGAAAGTATCTTAATATTTATAGACCTTGCGGAGGGCCAAAACCGTTTGGGCGGTACAGCTCTGGCCCAGACCCTGATGCAGATAGGTGATATTTCGCCGGATATGGATAACCCGGACCTTGTCAAACGCGGTTTTAAAGTTATCCAGGAGCTTATAGGCAAAGACCTCATTCTGTCCGGGCATGACAGAAGTGACGGCGGCCTGCTGGTTACCCTTCTCGAAATGGCCTTTGCCGGCAACTGCGGCCTTGATATTGAGTTGCAGGGAAACGGCACCTCTATAGAGCATCTTTTTTCAGAAGAACTGGGTCTGGTTATCGAGTGTGTTCCTGAAAACAGGCAGGAAGTGGAAGCAGAACTTGTTGATAAGAGTGTACCCTTCGCAACCATTGGCCGCACAAGCTCTGAAAAGCAAATTACGGTAAAGTTCAATAAAACGGTTGTTCTTGCAGAATCAATGCAGGAGCTTCGTCAGGTATGGGAGGAGACCAGTTTCCAGTTGGAGAGGATGCAGATGAATCCTGACTGCGCTGGCGAAGAAAAACAGAATATATTTGACCGGCAGGGCCCTGACTATTTTCTGAGCTTTACCCCCAGGGAGACATCCCGGGAAATTCTTGAAAGCACCAATAAGCCAAAAGTTGCAATCCTTCGAGATGAGGGGAGCAACAGCGACAGGGAAATGACAGCAGCATTTTATGCTGCAGGGTTTGAGCCCTGGGATATCAGCATGACAGATCTTCTTGAAGAAAGGATAACCCTTGAAGGGTTCAGGGGATTGGCAGCTGTGGGAGGTTTTTCCTATGCTGATGTGCCTGAAAGTGCCAAGGGCTGGGCTGCGACCATACTTTTTAACGAGAGGCTTAAAAAAATGTTTGATGAGTTTTATGCCCGGCCCGATACTTTTTCGCTGGGGATTTGCAACGGCTGTCAGCTTTTTGGCCTTCTTGGCTGGGTGCCGTGGCAGGGCATTAATCCAGAAAAGCAGCCAAGATTTGTGCGGAATATATCTGGCCGTTTCGAGTCGCGCTGGTCAACTGTAAAGGTGCTTGACAGCAAGGCCATTATGCTCAAAGACATGGAAGACCTGATCTTTGGAATCCATGTGGCACATGGCGAGGGACGTTTGCAGTTTACCGATGAAACGATTTTTAAAAAGATCAGCAATGAGGGGTTGGTTGCCTTGGCATTTGTTGATGATGAAGGCAATGAGACAGAGAAGTATCCCTTTAATCCCAATGGGTCTCCCTCCGGCATTACCGGTTTCTGCTCAAGCGACGGAAGACATCTTGCCATGATGCCCCATCCTGAGCGTTCATTTCTGAAATGGCAGGCTCACTGGCTGCCTGAGGAGATGAAAAAAGAGCTGAAGGTTTCACCGTGGCTGCAGATGTTCCAGAATGCCTACCACTGGTGCATGGAAAACAAGTAAACAACTCTGTTGTTTTTATAATGAGGCCGCCTGGCCCTGTTGTAAGAGCAAAAAAAAGGAGTTAAGCAAAATGCGCTTAACTCCTAAGATTTGGCGTCCCCAACGAGATTTGAACTCGTGTCGCCGGCGTGAAAGGCCAATTTAATACGTATCCCACCTAATATTAAGTCCGTCTATGTCCGTTAAAGCCCGTCAATGTGATTTGAAAGCCGTCTAAAAAGCCGTCATAGGGAATATCAATTTGTGACTTATCTCAATCAAATAGATTGGGAGGGACCTCTTCTATTATGTTCAACATATCCACCGTACATCTTGGTATTTTAAGAATCATTCTCGACTTACAATGGATAGCAGAAATCTGGAGTTTTCTTTTGCTGTTTTAATATACCAATTTAGCTTATTGATTCTTTGCTATAAAGTTCTGGGTAATGCTTTCCCGCACAATCGGGACAAATACCATGGGTGAACTCCGCCTCTGAGTGGTTTCTAATATATGTTTCAATTTTGTTCCAATAACCCTTGTCGTCTCTAATCTTCTTGCATGATGAACAGATGGGTAAAAAACCACTTAATATTTTTACCTTAGTTAACGCCTCTTTAAGTTCAAGCTGCTTCAGTCTAAGGCTGTGAATTAAAATTAAAACAAACTCACGTAATTTGTGAACCCTGTCATCGCCCATGGCAGCCTGGAACACTTCACATTCAATACAAGAATTATATTTTTCAACAAACTTTCCCTGAGGTTTACCGCCACACATAGTTCCTGCAATAAGCCAGCAACGACCGTATTCATTTTTATAGGCTGGGCAATTTGTCTCATCACAATGCTTTGCTTCCCAGCATCTGTTTTCCAGTTTGTTTAAGGTTTTTTTGATCCACTCATTTAAAGAAATTTCTTTATCATGAAATGATAATTCAATAAAAGCCTGCAATTCATTTATCAAGCCATCTAAT
>JBDLJI010000031.1:0-11906 GCA_039714455.1 Thermodesulfobacteriota bacterium | reverse complement strand
AATCAGCTTCCCTGAATGCAGGCCGATTCCACTGCAGTGCAAGGTCTTTCTGATGGTACTCTGATAAGGACTTATTTGTGAAAAAGTTTTCATCATTAGTTATTTCCTGAACAATACCTTTTTTATTTTTTCTAGTAAGTCTAGTAAGTAATGATTTATGTGTAATATAAATCGTATATACTTATGCAAATATTATACCATTCGTGGCTTCTGGGCTGCTGCAAGTATGAATGGTAAAAGAAATGTAATGATTTCAGTATGATTGACGACAAGCTGTCCTGAGACATAATGGGAGGCGAGCTTTGCCCAGGTGTGTCAAAAAAAACACGGTACTGTATAAACTGTTGTATTTTTTATACAATGTGCATCGATATTTCAGGAGTTTTCCAGATTATTTAACAGAAACCTGTCAAAGGCATTGTCCATTTCAAGCTTGACGGAAAGGGTCAGCAGTGGAAAGTCCCGGGGAGATAAATCGCGAATCTTAACCAGATCTTTTTCTGTGGTAATCAGGGCCTGGGCTCCAGATGACAAGCCATTACTGTAGAGTGATTCGATATCGTCCAAAGAGTAAGGATAATGGTCTTCAAAAGACTGAAAACCTGCCAGATTCATTTGGAATTTTTTCAATATATTATGAAAGGATTCGGGCTGGGCAATTCCGCAGAAGCCATAAACCGGTATCGTGCGACTTTCTGATAAGCTGAGAGTGTCATTCTTCCCTGAGTAGGTCCTGCTTAGAGTTTCATCAGGTAGGTAGGAGCCGGTGAATACCGGTTTGTCAGGAAATGAATTATGCAGGAATTCGATAAACTGTTCAACATTATCGTCCAGAGGAGTGTCTAAACCACTTATGATAAATGCATCTGCTCTCTTCAAAGCTGAAAGAGGTTCGCGTAAATCTCCTCCCGGCAGGACACGGCCATTGCCTAAAAGTTTTTGAGCGTTGAAAAGCACCAGGTCAATATCCCTTTTTAAGGACATATGCTGAAAGCCGTCATCGAGGATGAGACAATCAACTCCATAGGAATCAATGGCAAAACGGCCTGTTGTAGAGCGTTTTTTCCCTGTTATCACAGGCATTCCAGGCAGTTTTTCAGCAAGAAGTCGTGGTTCGTCTCCTGCATGGTCTGCGTCCATCAATATCTCAGTGGTGTCAGATACAATGTTTATTTTTCCAGAGGCGGTTCCTTTGTATCCACGGCTCAATACTGCGGGTTTTTTCTTTTGCTGCTGGAGAAGTTTTGCAATGTAATGCACCAGGGGAGTTTTGCCGGTTCCACCCAGAATAAGATTCCCGACACTAATCACAGGGACTTCAAGTTTGTGCTGCTTGAAGAAGCCTTTCTGATAAAGGCTGCTGCGGTTAGCCATGACACAGCTGTAAATTGGAGAAAGCGGTCGTCCCCAGAAAAAGAGATGTTTTAGATTTGTATGAGGTTTATCTGTCATGGCTTACGTGTAATGAGGTTCAGATGTAAACTTTTTCAGTCAATGTGGCGTCTTATACTCTAAAAAGCCATGTTAATAAAACATTAATCTTTATCGAATTATTTGAAAATGAGGAGAAAAAATGACTGGCCTGTACATATACCGGGTAATACATGATATCATGATATCAGTTAAACCTTAAGCCGGAGAACAATAATGGAGCATCGGATTATGTCCCCGGAAATTTTCTTCAAAACGGTAGATGTTACAGCAGGATGGCAACTGAAAAAAACAAGAATATGTCCCTGGAAATAGCAGCACTTGCAGATAGCGCCAGAGATGGAAACCGTTGGAGCTTTCAGGAACTGATGAGCATGTTTCAGGAAGATATATATCGCCTGGTCTACTACAGGACTTTTTCCCAGATGGACGCGGAAGATATTACCCAGGAGGTTTTTGTGCAGGCATACAGAAAATTGAAGAGTCTCAATGACACGCAAAAATTCCGTGCCTGGCTATACACTATAGCAGTGAATCGGTGTAATGATTTTCTCAGAAAGAAAAAATATCTCTCTTTATTACGGATGAGGTCAGTTCAGGAACAGGAGTTTATGGAAGAGGGCAAGGGCATGGGCAATAATTATAATGATTCTATTGTAAAAAAAAGATTCTGGGAACAGGTCCGGTCTCTGCTTGATAAACTTTCCGTCATGGAGCGTGAGGTTTTTACCCTGCGGTTCATGGATCATCGAAACATCAATGAGATAGCGGTTATTCTGGACAAAAGTGAAAGCACGGTGAAAACACATTTATACCGGGCATTAAATAAAGTCAGGAAGGATGCAGTATTTTTTCAGGAGTTTAGGGAGTCAATGTCATGAAATTGCATAATCAGGCCCATCTAAATGGAGAACAGATTATCCGGGCAGTTATTGATGAAAAGGAACTGGCCGGAGCAGATCGGCAGCATCTTTTGGAATGCCAACTTTGCAATAAAAAAGTTGCCTGGTTCAAGGATGAGTTACAGGAACTTGGAAAAAATGCCGGGTTGTCCGTGCCGCCTCTGACGAAAAATATCACTTTGCCGCGTGAAGAGCGGACTCCGGTAAGTCATAAATCGAGCTGGTTACCATCTTTTGGAGTTGCGGCAATGGCCGGTCTGGTTCTGTTTTTTTATTTTCTGGGAATGGAGTCCATGTCTCCGAGACTGACTCCATTCCAGAGTTCGAGCTCGGAAGCTCTGGTGGAGGATGAGTATCTGATGGAGAAAATTTTTCAGATGGTGGAAAATCCTCTTTCTGATGAGTTGTATGAAATAACAGGAGATAACGGAGGTTTTGACGAGGAGTTTTTACAGTTTGTAGTCCCTGATATTCAGGAAGACTTTCAATCTGAAAATTTTATTCAAGGAGGTATAAATCAATGTTAAGAAAAAATGCATGGTTCATATTTGTGTTGTTTGTTGTTTTCCTGCCATCGACTCTCCTGGCTCAGGAGATGATGCATGGTAAATGGTGGAATAACAGCTCGATGGCAGAAGAACTGAAATTGACCGACAGCGAAAGAAAAATTCTGGATGAAAAATATACTGAAAGCCGTCGAAGAATGATCGACCTTAAAACTGAAGTTGAGAAGGAACGGCTTGAACTGGACATAATTCTAGATCAGCAGGACGTGAATAAAAACAGGATCTCTGAGCGTTATGACAGTCTGGAAAAGGCCAGAGCAAAATTATCCAAAGAGCGTTTCGGGCTGCTTATTGAAGTGCGGGAAATTATTGGGGCGGAGCGTTTCCAGGAGTTGAAGGCAATGCATCGCAGCAGGACCAGAAATAAGATGGACAGGCATTCTCAAGACAGGCCTTCATCCAGGGGGAGGTATTAACGGGACGGTGTTTCAGGTGGTTGCTTCGAATCGATGATGAACTGAATGATTTCGATATGGCGCTTCGTAACACCACGGTGCTGCAGGACCAATGCCTGGGCCTCTTCTCCCATCTTTTCCCGGAGTGAATTGTTACCAAGGAGTTTCTTTAATACTTCGAAAATATCATCTTCGTCATGACAGACAATTGCAGCATCTTTTTCCAAAAGGTCTGATGATATCTCTGTAAAGTCGTCCATGTATGGACCAAAAAGTATTGGCTTGCCAAAGGCAGCCGGCTCAAGTGGATTATGTCCACCATCCGGAACCAGACTGCCACCAATGAATGCAATATTGCAGAAGCTGTACATTCGTGAAAGTTCGCCCATGGTATCAAGAATAAGCAGCGGGGCTCCGGGGAATTCTTCGTCCTGAAACGGGGCGGTACGACGCCTGACAGTCAGTCCCAGCTTTGCTGCTATTTCTTTGATTTCACGACCTCTTTCAATATCGCGAGGAGCCACTACCAGAAAAAGATCAGGAAAGAGCAGAGAGAGGCGCTTGTAGGCCGACAAAATGAATACTTCTTCGCCGGGATGAGTGGATCCCGCAATCCAGACAACCTTTTCAGGGGGTATGCCGAATTGCTGCCTGTAAAAGGAGATTGGACGCTGTTCCTGGTCCCAGCCCACCGTGTCTGGCAGTACTGCGTCATATTTCAAATTACCCAGAGCTTTTACTTCGTCTCCATTGACACCAAGGGCGATCATTTTTTTTGCATCGGCAGCAGTTTGCATTGAAATGAATTTGAAAGTATTGAACATGGGAAGAAATATGAAGCGGAATCTTTGATAGCGGGTAAAAGAGCTTTGGGAAATACGGCCGTTAACCAGAATTGCAGGCGTATTATTTTTGTCCAGCGAATGGAGAAAATTTGGCCAGAAGTCCGTCTCGATCAGGACAAACAGATCCGCATCAACAAGATTAATGAATTTTTGGACAATACTGTAAATATCCAGGGGAAATGGCACAAACAGGTCAACTTCCCCGGCCATGACCTTTCTGGCAAGTTCTTCTCCTGTTTTTGTTGAAGCAGAGAAAATGATTGTGATGTCAGGGCATGCCAATCGTAATTCCTTCACCAGTGGCTGGGCTGATAAAACTTCGCCTACGGAAAGGGCATGTATCCAGATACGCTGTTGGCCTACAGGAAGTTTTTGCGTGAGTTCCTCAATACCGATACCCAGCCTGAGAAGAATCCTGCCTCTGTATTTAGGAGAAATGAATGCTTTGACTAAAAGCAGAGGTGATAATAAAATCAGGCTTGCAACTTGGAAAATATTGTAGAGAATTATATTCATAAGAAAATTTTAAATAAACAGTGTTAAAAATTTTAATGTACCGTTTTAGGATGGTAAAGTAAAAGGTTGATATGTAGGCAAGCGACCCGGAAGGGAGACTCCGAGGAGCACCCCGCAAGGGGGTATAAATAGTGGTGTCACGAAAGCGCAGGCATACATATGGTATTTCGAGCATTTCGTGAGCCATGACACCGCTTCGCTGTTACGACACAGTAGAGCGACTTTTTTACGAAACCATTTAGATATTTAACCATTAATTTAAACAATTACAATGAACTTGCTTCTTTTTGAATCAAAAGAAATGATGTCAGACGCTACGATTGTCCTTAACGACAGACGAAGTGAACATATCATCAGGGTACTGGGTTGTAATCCTGGAGATACTGTAAGGGCAGGGATGATAAACGGCCCTGTGGGTACCGGAGAGATAGTTTCCATCGCCAGAGGGCGGGTGGATTCAGAAGTGGTTTTGCGGTTCACTGCAGAGGGAGATGTTCCTGGTCAACCTCCCTTGGATCTTATTATGGGACTGGTGCGTCCAATCATGCTCAAAAAAATTCTGTCCCAGGCTGCTTCCATCGGTGTGGGCAGGATTTTCCTGATTAATGCTAATCGGGTTGAAAAAAGTTTCTTTAGGGCAAGTCTGCTAAAGGATGAAAACTATCGGTCATATCTTTTAGAGGGCTTGGAACAGGCCAAGGATACCATTCTGCCGCAGGTTAGCATACATGAGCGTTTCAGGCCCTTTGTGGAAGATTTTATTCCAACAATTGCCAAAACATACAGCAGGAAGCTGGTGGCTCATCCTGAAGCCGGTGAAAGCTTGAAGCAGGTAACAGGAACGGGAATGACCGGCAGGACACTTCTGGCAGTGGGGCCGGAAGGCGGGTGGGTTGATTTTGAGATTGAGAAGTTTGTTGAGCAGTCTTTTGTGCCGGTAAGCATGGGAGCCAGGGTTTTACGGACAGATGCGGCAGTTGTCGCGTTGTTGGCGCAGTTGATTGTGTTGCGTGAATAAAATGAAACTTAAAAGTTCAGATATCTACTGGACACCTTGACATTTTAAGAATCATTCAAGAGTCAGAATTCGACGAATACAATATCATCTTACAAAATTATCAAAAAAAAGCCTGCTGGCTATTAGCCGGCAGGCTCTCACAAATCAATAATGCTTCCTATGCAACCTCTTTTTGTTCGAATAAATGTACATCTCTTTGCGGGAACGGAATTGATATGCTGTTGGCTTCAAGATTTACTTTTGCTGCCTCTGTAATGTCAAAGTAGACCTGCCAGTAATCACTTGCTTTACACCAAGGTCGTACAACAAGATTTACTGAGCTGTCAGCCAATTCAGAAACAGCCACGGTGGATAGTGGTTCTTGAAGGACAAGTTCATGATCTGTCATGGCTTTATATAATACTTCCTTAGCTTTTGGAATATCCGACTCATATGCAATGCCTATAACTAGGTCAACTCTTAATAACCCCTCAGCTGAATAATTTATAATAGAACCATTTGAAACAGCCCCATTGGGAATAATTACCCTTTTATTGTCAGGGGTGAGAAGAATAGTATTAAAAATTTGTACCTCCTTTACAACGCCAAGATGGCCTTGGGATTCAATTAGGTCGCCTACATTGTAAGGTTTAAAAATCAAGATCAGCACCCCTCCAGCAAAATTTGCTAAACTGCCTTGCAATGCCAGACCAACAGCAAGGCCAGCTGCACCCAGTACTGCAATAAAAGAGGTAGTGGCAATCCCTACCATTGAAGCAACACTAATAAATAACAGAACTTTCAAGCCCCATGAAAGAAGATTTGTGATAAATGGAATAAGAGTCTTGTCAGCCTTTGTTTTTTCCATTGATTTTTTTGTTACTTTGGTAATAAGTCCAATGAGCCAGAGGCCTATGACCAATGTTGCAATTGCCAGTAATAACTTTGGGGCATAAATCATCACTAGCTCTATAGCCTTGGAAGTAAAAGCATCTATGTTTTCCATAATCTCCTCCTGTTGTTTAAAACTAGGTTGTCAGGTTGTGAGGTAAAAAATTTATTTTAATATATTTTGTTAAATGTAAAAAAGATAGGATTATCCAAAGAGTTATTACTTCGGAATTTTTATCTCATTATTACTTAGTGCTATATTATCTTAGCTTTCTCAAGAGTCCACATTTCTAGCCATAGTGTTGACTATTCATCTATCTCAAACCTGGTTAACATATCCAATGGGCATTTTGCCCTCACTCCTCATGCCTCACATTTCCCAAAACTTTATCAATAACCACCTTAAACTCCTGAAGCTTCATCAGATACAGCGCAATTCCATAAACAGCGGCTCCGGATAAGACGAAAAAGAACAGTCCGATCAGTTCGTTGAAAAAACCTCTTTGCGTCCAATCAAAAAGGACTGCTCTTAACCAGTAGAGATACAGTCCCATTAGGAGAGCTCCACTGAATACTTTGCCCAGACCGGTGAACAGGTAGGAAAGGGAAAAACCTTCGAGTTTCCAGTACAGGATGATTCCCAGAAAAAGGAAATTAATGGTCATGGCGCCTGAGATTGATAACGCCATGGCTTTGTGTTGAAGTGTTGTTATACTCAGAAGAACGATGCAAATATTGGCACCGACAGCCAAAAAGCTGCCAACAACAGGATAGCGCGTATCATCAAGAGCATAAAAGACAGGCACCATAACTTTAACTGAGGCATAGGCAAAAAGCCCGATGGCATAGAAGCGGAGTGCTTCAGCAGTTTTGAAGGTGTCGATCGCAGAAAAATTACCATGCTCAAAAATTAATCGTATAATGGGGTCAGCAAGCAGGATCAGGCCGACTGTTGCCGGAATAGTAAGAGAGAATGCCATGGTGAGTGAGGATGTGAATGTCTCCTTGAGTCGTGCAAAGTCTTTCGTGGCTGCCTGGCGGGACAGGAGCGGCAGGGCTGCAATTGAAATGGCTACCCCGAATACACCCACGGGAAACTGGAAAAAGCGAAAGGCATAGTTCAGCCAGGAGAGGCTGCCTTCCTGCAGGGATGAGGCAAAATAGGTATTGATGAAAACGTTTATCTGCAGGGCGGCTAAACCGAAAACCGCAGGTGCCATAAGTTTCAGGATGCGAAGCAGGCCGGGATCCTTCAGGTTGAGGTGTGGCTTGAATTTGAAACCAGTGCGGAAAAGGGAAGGAAGCTGGCCGCCAAGCTGCAGCATGCCGCCTATCAGGGTGCCGATGGCCATGCCGACAATGGAGGGTTGACCGGATTCTCCCAGCAGAAAGGCAAGGCTCACTCCGCCGATGATGGAGCCGAGGTTGAAGAAACTTGAAGCAAGGGCAGGTATAAAAAAACGGCCCTTGGTGTTAAGGATTCCCATGACCACGGAAGAGAGAGAGATGAAAATAAGAAATGGAAACATGATCATGGTGAGAAGATGAGTTAATGCAACCTTGTCAGGAATTTTTTCAAAATCGGCATCAACCAGGGCCACAACTATTTTGTCGGCAAACAGTATACCGATGAGGGTGATGATGCTCAGGAGGATAGATATAAAGACAAGAACATTGGAGGCCAGTTTCCAGGTGGCTTCCCGGCCGCGTGTTTCATCATAATCTGAAAAGACTGTTACAAAGGCGGCACTGAGAGCGCCCTCGCCAAACAGATCCCGCAGCAGGTTTGGGATCCTGAAAGCAACGACAAAAGAATCAAAGGCAAATCCGGCGCCAAACATTATGGCAAAAGCCTGTTCCCTGACCAGGCCGAGGACCCTGCTGCACATAACCGCTATGCTCACCTTTGAGGCTGAGCCGGCAATTCTACTTGTGTCTTCGGCTGGTCGCTGCATCTGGTATACTGTCGGATAATTGGTTAGGGATCATTTATAACAAAAATATGAAATTTTTTTGCTACTCTAGCAGGCTGATGAAAAGAAGACAATGTTCTTGCTTGACTTTGCCATTACCTTATGCATAGTATGCATTGCTTTATAATTAGTATTAATGTTGTTAGGAGCCTGTCGGAGAATTCTGAATCTACTGCAAAATTGAGAGAATCGGTCCAAATTCCCGCGAATCTTCGTTAAATAGCGCTGCTATTCGCCTCAAATTCTCGAAAATTTGTTCTCGATTTCTTACTTTTTCGTTACGATTATAATTCTCCGATAGGCTCCTAGCGAAAGTTCAACGATTTAAAAAAATGTTTTGGAAAAAATAAATCGATGGGGAATGCGTTGTAAAAGACGATACCCCGGGTGCACCTTGTTTGAGATACAAATTGGAGGGTTACATGACGGACGTTAAGCTGGTTAGAAATGTGGCGATATTAGGACATGGCAACTGTGGTAAAACCACCCTGGCTGAGGCCATGCTTTTTAGTGCAGGTAAAACAAATCGTCTGGGCAAGGTAGATGATGGTTCTTCCGCTATGGATTTTGAGCCGGAAGAGATTAAGCGTGATATCTCTATTAATGCATCATTCAATCATTATACCTGGAATAAACATGAGGTTTTTCTGGCCGACACCCCTGGAGATGATAACTTCATCAATGAGGCCAAGTTCGTATCCCAGGTTGTAGATAGTGCATTGTTCTGTATCGGTGCGGCAACCAGCGTAAAAAATCAGACAACGAAATTTACTGATTTTATTGAAGAACGGAAGATCCCAACAATTATATGTATTACCCGCATGGATCGTGAACGTGCTAATTTTGCCGGTGTTGTTGAGGGGATTAAGGCTAATCTTCCCTTAAAACCGGCAATAACCTATGTGCCGATCGGGGCCGAAGATAGTTTTAAAGGCGTTGTTAATGTTATCACCCGGAAAGCTTACATGTTTGATGATAATGGCAAAACCAAAGAAGCCAAAATCCCGGAGGATATGGTAGATGAAATTGCGGTGTACCGGGAAAGCTTGATGGAGCAGGTCGCGGAAACCGATGACGATCTGATTGAAAAATTTCTCGAAGAAGGTGAATTGACCGATAAAGACCTGGTTGAAGGGTTAAAAACAGGGGTGCGGTCCGGAGAAATCAGCCCGGTGAGTGTAACAGCTGCTTTCAAGAATCAAGGGGCTGATCTTCTGCTTGATATGATCAATGATCTGCTTCCCTCTCCGGATGAGTGCGCTTCCCAGGTTGGAACGGACCCGAAAAGCAAGGATATAACGGAGAGAGAGCCAAAACCAGATGCACCTTTTTCAGCCCAGGTGTTTAAAACCATGGCAGATCCATTTGCCGGAAGGTTGACCCTCTTCAGGGTTTATTCCGGCACTTTGTCCGGAGATAATTTTTATAATTCAACCAAGGATGTCAGTGAACGATTTGGTCAGATATTTATAATGGAGGGTAAGAACCAGAAGCCGGTTGACTCCGTTGGCCCGGGAATGATAGCTGCTGTTGCCAAGCTGAAAGAGACCGTTACTGGAGACACTCTCTGCGCTGAAGTCCCTCCTGTAGTTTATGAACCCCTTGTCCCTATTCCACCGGTTATTTCTTATGCCGTGACTGCAAAAAAGGGCGACGAGGAGAAGTTGTTCGCTTCAATAACAAAGATGCTGGAGGAAGACCTGACCATGCAGCTTATAAGGGAACCCCAGACAAAGGAAATACTCATTTCCGGAGTCGGTCAGGTCCACCTGGAAGTAATCGGTGAAAGAATCAAGCGAAAATTCGGTGTGGAAATGGAATTGCATACACCGAAAATCCCTTATATGGAAACACTGAAAGGCAAGGCTCGCGTCCAGGGCAAGCATAAAAAACAAAGTGGTGGCCGGGGGCAGTTTGCAGATACATGGGTAGAGATAGAATCATTGCCAAGAGGCGGTGGTTATGAATTCGTCAACAAGATAGTCGGTGGAGCCATCCCCAAGACTTATATCCCTGCTGTTGATAGAGGCATCCAGGAGGCCATGGAGAAGGGTGTTCTTGCCGGGTATCCCATGGTTGACGTGAAAGCGCAGCTTGTTGACGGATCATTTCATGCTGTTGACTCTTCGGAACTTGCTTTTAAGATAGCCGGGTCACTTGCTTTCAAAAAAGCGGCAGCGGAAGCAAAACCAACCCTTCTTGAACCGATCATGGATATCAGCATACGGGTTCCTGAGGACTGTGTCGGTGATGTCATGGGTGATTTGAATTCACGTCGCGGCAGGGTTATGGGTATGGATTCAGAGGCGAAAAACGAGGTGATAAACGCCCAGGTGCCAATGGTTGAGGTACAGAAGTACGCTGCTGATCTTACCTCATTTACAGGTGGCAGGGGGTCTTTTACTGTGAGTTTCTCACATTATGAAGAGGTGCCGGCACAGCTTGCTGAAAAGATTGTCGAGGCTGCCAAGACGGAGTAATTTTTTTAATGACTCTTGCAGTCTGCGGTTTAATTGCAAAGCAAATAAAATTAAGCGCAGTCTATTTCAATCTGGGGGGCATCCGATATATCCGGACGGGCTGTAATTTCACCCAGGTGGTAAGGTGTTTCGCCTAAAGCGGTTAGCTGATGCATAACATCTTCCAGGATGTCTTCGTCTACTATAACCACCATACCGATACCCATATTAAAGGTGCGGCACATTTCCTTTGCAGAAACATTCCCTTTATTTTGCAGAAATTCAAAAATCGGGGGGATTTCCCAACTATCATAGTGGATAATAGCCCTGCTTCCCTGGGGCAGAATTCTGGGAATGTTATCAACAAAACCACCACCGGTGATATGTACTAAACCGCTAACCTTGTAATTCTTGTTCAAATTCAGAAGTGATTTGCTGTAGATGCGAGTGGGTTTTATAAGTTCTTCACCCAGGGTGCAGCCGAACTCGTCAATGTAAGTATCGACAGAAAGCCCCAACTCTTCAAAGCAAATTTTTCTTACCAGGGAGTAGCCATTACTGTGCAGTCCGGAAGAGGCGAGACCGATGATCTGGTCACCGACCTTGATATCAGAACCATCGATGATTTTACTACGTTCAGCAATACCCACAACAAATCCGGCCATGTCATAATCACCTTCTGAATAAAGGCCGGGCATTTCAGCTGTTTCTCCACCAATAAGAGAGCATTTGCAGATTTTGCAACCTTCTGCTATTCCCTTTATTATATCACTGGCCACATCGATATCAAGTTTGCCAACAGAAAGATAATCAAGAAAAAAGAGCGGTTTGGCACCTCCAACAGCAATATCATTAACGCACATAGCTACCAGGTCAATGCCTATTGTATCATGCTTGTTGCAGAGCTTGGCAATATTGAGTTTGGTGCCGA
>JBDLJI010000030.1:0-11938 GCA_039714455.1 Thermodesulfobacteriota bacterium | reverse complement strand
TATAAGCCATCAGCCAAGCTGGTGGCACAAGCATAAATAAGCATGCAGTAACCCCGCAGGTTTACTGATACTATTAGCGAAAATACTGTAACAAGGCTAACAGGTCTCTGCAAGTATAATGGAGTTAAGTCTGGTACTCTAAATACAAAGCGTAAGACTTTTTGACATGTGCAGTTTTGAGGCCGGAACCTGACATTGGTTTTAACACGTATTTCTCATTGCAGGGCAGGTAGGAACTGAGTAAAAGCTTATATCTATCGCAGTATGAGGATCATGCGTTTGCAGAGCACGATGCCACAGAAAACAAGTAAGATGCCGAAAACATTGCTTATTGTTACATAAATCAGGGCTGTTTTCCAATCACCTATCTTGAATAATTGAAATGTTTCCCGGGTGAAGGTGGAAAAGGTGGTAAAACCGCCCAGAAGACCGGTAAAAACAAAGAGGCGCCATTCATGGGACCAGTGAGTTTCATCAAAGAGGCACCATATGAAACCAATAAGAAATGAACCTAAAAGATTCACTGCCAGTGTTCCTGCCGGGAAGACAGGTCCTGAAAAACGTTGAATAAAGAGAAAGATTCCATGGCGGCAGGCGGCTCCGATAGACCCTCCTGCCATGATTGCTAAGACGTTAAGCATAAAATATTCTTGATCAAGATAATTATTAAAAGGTAAATGTAAAGTCGGAGCCTAGGAGCCTGTCGGAGAATTATAATTGTAACGAAAAAGTGAGGAATCGAGAACAAATTTTCGGGAATTTGAAGCGAATAGCAGCAGACACCGCTTCACTGTTATTTAAAGAAGATTCCCGGAAATTTGGACCGACTTACTCGATTTCGAAGTCTACGCTTATCTGCAGTAGATTCGGAATACTCTGACAGGCTCCTATGAATACCATTAAGCTTCTTTCGCGTCAAGGAAGAGACCGGTTGGTATGCAAAGTGACCCTCTAAACAAAACACAGGAACTGTTATGCCGTCTTTAGTTGAGCTGTATCAGGTTAAAGCGAATCCTCCAAGTCTGGCTGACAACACAGGTGATCTGGACCGTTTGAAAAAATCACTCGCGGGTATTCTTATGGACCAAAACCCTGTTGTGCCTTTTGCTCGCATCGCACCGGTTGCAGAAGCATTCAGGCATTCAGGATTTAAGGGGTATGCAGTAGTAGTTCACCATCCGACAGGCCCCCAGATTATTGATTTTTTTGCAGAAGCCCCAGAATTTCTGGTTGGTATGGCCCTTGATCTCGGCACAACCCATCTGGAGGCTTCACTGGTCAACCTGTTGAGTGGTGAGGTTTTGGTACGTGCGGCAGAGGAAAACGGCCAGTTGGAATTCGGAGCAGATATTCTGGCAAGAATTCATTTTGCCCCAACAAAAGTAGGTGACAGGAGTGGATTGGACCTGCTGCATGAGCGGGTAATTGAATCCATACAAAAGCTTGCTGTTGAGTTGGTTGGGCGCATTAAGCTGAAAACAAGCGATATAGTAGCCTTAACTGTTTCAGGAAATACAACCATGGCACATTTTTTTTTGAAACAGAATCCTTATCATCTCTGTCGCGAACCTTATATCCCGGTAGTCAATACACCTGACCCCCTCCAGGCTTTCGAACTGGGGCTTGATCTGCACCCTGCAGCAATTGTCTGGGTCATGCCAAGTATCGGCAGTTACTTCGGTGGAGATCTGATTTCAGGTATTCTGGCCAGCGGGCTTGACCAGCAGGATAAGACATGCATGTTAATTGATGTCGGCACCAATGCTGAAGTTGTGGTAGGCAATCACGACTGGCTCATAGCCTGTGCAGGGGCTGCTGGACCGGCCTTGGAGGGTGGAGTGGCCAGGATGGGTATGCGGGCGGGAATCGGTGCCATTGAACACTGTTCCATCGATCCTGAAAGCGGAAAATTTGCATACCAAACCATTGGCGGGACTCCTGCCAGGGGAATCTGCGGTTCAGGTGTTATTGATCTTGTTGCCGGTTTGTATCTTGCCAGGATTATAGATATTCGCGGAAAAATCAGAACGGGTCAGCCCCAGGCAGCCGAGCGGGTCATTGAACAGAAGGATGGGCCGGCATATATAGTGGTTCCAGCTGACGAGGCCCATGAGGGAAAACCTATTCTTTTAAGTCAGGTGGATATTGACGCACTGATGCGTTCCAAGGCAGCAATGTATTCAATTCTGACCACCATTACAAACCAGGTGGGTGTAGCATTTGAGGATCTGTATCACATATATGTGGCCGGTGCTTTTGGTGAACATATTTCGCCGCGTCAGGCAATAGTTCTGGGAATGCTGCCGGATTTGCCTCTTGAGGTATACAGGCCTCTTGGCAACAGCTCCCTGGCAGGAGCAGAAATGATGCTAAGCGATGCATCGGCAAGGGAGAGATGCCGTAAAGTCGTGACAAAAATCACGTATGTCGAGCTGAATGTCAATCAGGAATTTATGATACGGTTTTCAGGTTCCCGGTTTATCCCCCATACCGATCATGCCCTCTTTCCCTCAGTACCTTTTCATGGGGAGTCTTAAGGGCGTATATCTCTACTAACTTGCAACACATACCACAGACATGTTAAGAAGTGTTTTTTGTGAAAAAATATGAACCATGCAGAAGGGTCTTTATACGGGTATTTAATTTTTGAAAGTAACGAGAAAAAAATCCGGCAAGAATAGCAGGTATTGTACTGCTACACGGAATACGGCAAAAGAAAGACTCCGGCAGTTCTGGGAAGTTTTTCAGAAGGATGATGATGTCCTGGTGGTTATCAATGCCGATCCGGATGCCCTGGCTTGTGCTATGGCTGTCAAACGTCTTCTGCGCTACAGGGTGAAGAGTATTACCATCGGCTACCCAAACGAGGTCAGACGACTGAGTAATATCACCATGATGGAAGTGCTCAAGATCCAGACGGAAAGACTGCAGAACCTCAAGCTCAACGACTACAGCAAAAAGGTTATGCTTGACTCGCAGCCATCCCATCTTCCTATTTTTGAAAATATCCAGTTAGATGCAGTCATCGATCACCACCCGGTGACCAACAGCTGGAAGGCAACCTATGTTGATATCAGGCCCGATTACGGCGCTGCCTCCTCGATCATGGTTGAGTATCTGCGGGCTGCGGAATTAAAGCCTTCAGTGCATTTGGCCACAGCACTTTTTTATGCCATCAAGGTTGACACCCATAATTTTGAAAAAAAAGCACGTATTGCGGATGCCATTTCTTTCAGGTATCTTTTTGATATTGCCAACCAGAACCTGGTGAGAAAAATTGAGCTTTCCGAATTGCGTATGTCGGAGTTGTCTTATTTTAAGACAGCCCTTGCAGAGATGAAGGTGAGCAAGAAACGGCTCTATGCCCATGTCGGACGGGTGCGAAGTCCTGATATTCTTGTAATTATTGCCGATTTTCTCAACCAGGTACATGATATTTCCTGGGTTTTGGTATCAGGCATACACGGTGAACGGCTGGTGGTGATATTTCGTTGTGACGGATATAAGAGAAACGCCGGTAAGCTGGCTGAAAAGATTTTTGGGAAACTTGGATCTGCCGGCGGGCACAGGGAGGCGGCCAGAGCTGAAGTGCCGCTTAAAAACCTTGACCTGCGGGACAAAGTTATTACAACCAATACCCTGAAAGGTTTGACCACCGATCATTTGTAGACCAGCCCCAGCCTTGCGGGCTGTATGATATATTTTCTGTAAACCTCTATTTTGGGGCGGCATGAAACTTAAACCGAAAACCCTGGCTATGATTTTAGCCGGCGGCCGGGTTGATGATCTTGGGGTATTGACCTTTCACAGGCCCAAGTCCGCCATTCCTTTTGGCGGCTTTACCAGAGTTATAGATTTTTCCCTCAGTAACCTGATGAACTCCGGTTTGGAGCGGGTTGCGATCTTAAGCCAGTATCGAAGCTACTCCCTCATAAACCACATCGGCATCGGCTCTGCCTGGGATATGATAGGTCGCTATCGCGGCATTTCTGTCCTGCCCCCATATATAGGGTATGGTCATTCCCAATGGTATAGGGGTTCCTCTGACGCTGTCTACCAGAATCTTGATTTCGTGCAGTATATCAATCCTGAGCAACTGCTTATTCTTTCCGGCGATCATATTTACAACATGGATTACAGGGAAATAATCAACTATCACCGGGAAAAGGATGCTGATTTGACCATGGTTTGTCTCAAGGTGCCAATGGATGAGGCAAACCGTTTCGGCGTGGCTGACATAGATGATGAAGACGGAGAACGGGGCGGTAAGATCGTGCGCTACAGCGAGAAGCCGGAAAATCCTGAATTCAACTGGGCCTCTATGACGGTTTTCTGTTTTAAGCCCAAGGTGCTGTATGAGGTTCTTGAAGCAAATATCAATGAAGACGCATCTTATGAATTCGGCCGTGATATTATACCCCGCATGATGCGGGAGAATCGGAGGGTGTTTGGCTACAAATTCAAAGGTTACTGGGGATATACCGGGACCATTGAAGAGTTCTGGCAGGCGAATATGAATCTGTTGGGTGATGATCCCCCGATAAAGTATGCTGAGTGGAATATCCGTACCAACATGGAGCATCGGAATATCAGGGATTGCCAACCCTTGAAAATTGGCGATAATGCTCAAATTTCCAACAGCCTTGTCTATAACGGCTGTATTGTTGAAGGTGAAGTGGAGCGCTCCATTCTGTTTCCCGGAACCTATGTTGCAAAAGGCGCCAGGGTGAAAGACTCAGTACTCTTTTTTAATAATGCGTGTGAGAAGGGGGCGAAGCTCAATAAGATCATCAGTGATGTCAACACAACCTTTGACAGCGGGGTGAGGATTGGGGAAGAAAGCAAGATCGGTTCCAAGGAGATAACTGTCATAGGATGGAATAACTTTATTAGGGCAAATACAATAATCGGTTCAGGGTGCACTGTGTATCCAAATATTCCTTCGCAAAAAATTCCTAAACTGGTTGAGTCAGGTGAGGTGGTTCGGTGAGCAGCTCGGAAGATACCCTGGTCCTATTGTTGGCAGGCGGTGTGGGAAGCCGGCTGAATATCCTGGTGAAAACAAGGGCGAAACCGGCAGTCCCCTTTGCCGGATTATACAGGATCATCGATTTCAGCCTGAGCAATGTCATGAACTCCGGGATGAAACAGGTCGGGGTGCTTACCCAGTATAAGCCACTGTCTCTCATGCGCCACATTGCAACAGGAGATGCATGGGATTTTACAGGTCGTTCGCGTGGCGTAAAGATTCTGCCGCCCAGTACCGGCTTCATGGATTCTGACTGGTACAAGGGGACAGCTGATGCCATCCGGCAGAACCTGAGTTTTATCAAAGCGCATCCATCCAAAGAGATACTTGTTCTCTCTGGTGACCATATATACCAGATGGACCTCGATGCCATGATTGAGTTTCATCGTCAGAAAAATGCAGACATCACCGTCGGCATGATGATTGTGCCTGAAAGCCAGATCCACCAATTCGGGGCAGGAATAACAAATGATGAAGGCCGGATAGTTGAATGGGAGGAAAAACCCAAGGTCCCCCGAACCAACCTGGCATCCATGGGGATATACGTCTTTAAAACCGATTACCTTTTGAATCTGCTGGCCGAAGACAAGGATATGGTTGATTTCGGCATACACCTGATACCAAAGGCCATTACCAGGGATAATGTATTTGCCTATCCGTTTGAGGGATACTGGCGGGATGTTGGAACTATCCAGGCATACTGGGAAGCGAATATGGACCTGTTAAAAGATGATCCGGAGATTACCCCTGAAACCTGGGGCATCAGGCCAAATCCTGTATCAGAACAATTGGTTGCAGACAGGATTCCAGCCCGGTTTACAGCGGGAAGCAAAGTCAGGCACTCTATGATTTCTGCAGGATGTGTGATAGAGGGTGAGGTGGTAAATTCAGTGTTGTCGCCGGGAGTCAAAGTGGGGCCCGGCTGCCGTATTATGGATTCCATCATTCTGCATGACTGTGTCCTGGAAGAGGGGGCAATTGTTGACCTGGCAATAATGGATAAACGGGTAAAAGTAGGGAAGGGAGCTGTTATTGGTGCCGGGGATAACAAGGATATTCCAAACAGCAAGTATCCTGATCACCTGTATACGGGAATATCTTTAGTTGGCAAGGACGCTGATATACCGCCAGGAATGATTATCGGCAGGAACTGCATAATCAATCCATGCTGCAAACAGGAAGATTTTACAACGCATATTTTGCGTGATGGGGAAACTATTTATTGCAAATGAAGTGGGGAAGAACTTAACAAGGGGGTGAAAAATGAAAAAGACAGCAATCTGGGTTTTTGTAGTAATTCTGGTAAGTTTTGTGGCTGCCTATGCGCAGGATAATGAACCGCTGACCTTTCAGGATTTTATTGAAGGCAAGGAAGCATTCGAAGACAATTGCATTGAATGTCATTCACTTGAATGGCCCATAAAGAAAATTACAGATCGGGCCGGTTGGGAAGAGACCCTGACCAAAATGGCGAATACCGGGGCGGTATTGAGCAAAAAAAACAGGCGCCAGGTTCTGGAGTATTTAGTTGCAAAATCCATGTTCCAGCAAAATTGTTCCTTGTGCCATGGCCTGGAGAGGCCTCTGGAGAAGAATAAAGAATTCCAGGCCTGGATTGAAACGGTCAGGCGCATGTCTGCCAAAAAGCCGGATCTGCTTACGGAAGAGGAGATAAAGGCAGTCTCCGGTTTCCTGACTGCAAAGGGTGCGGAGAAAGGACTCTATTGGTAGTTGATAAAAATAGATAAAAAAACTGTTTTTTATTGACAAATCAGAGTTAAAAATCTAAGTGAACATATTCGTTTTTATGGTTGTGCTTGAATTATGTGTTTTGAACAAATGCTATTGGGCTATCCATAACAGGTTATATTTAGACCCTAAGTAATGAATAAAAAACAAAAAGGAGGGAAGTGCATTATGAGTAAAAAATCTTTAATTTTGTTGGTTGTAGCAGCTTTTGTCATGAGCCTGGGTTTGGGCGTAACAATGAGTTTGGCAGAGGCTGACAAGGGTCCTGCTGACATTACAATAAACGCTGACAGCACGAGTGAGAAACCGAAGCCTGCTCAATTTCCGCATGCAGCTCATCAGGAAAAATTTTCCTGTGCAGAATGTCACCATTATCAGGACGACGCAGGAGCACAGGTGGTCTGTGGGGATGATTCCCTGGACAAGATTGCAAAATGTGACACCTGCCATAATGCTGAGTTTAAAAATGAAAAACTCCGTACCTGGAAGGATGTAGGACATGGCAATTGTAAATCTTGCCATAAAAAGATGAAAGAAGATGGTGCACCTACCAAGTGTGCAGCATGTCATCCGAAGAAAAAATAATGTAAGAGTTATTAGTTCATAGCAATAAAAAAGGCTGCCTGAGTAAGGCAGCCTTTTTTATTGCCGTCTTACTCTCTATTAGCTAGCCCGCATTTCTCACGAACATTTCAGCATTTTGTCTATCCGGCGTCTCGACTTGTGAGAAACCCGGGCCAGTGATCTTTCAGTAAAAAAATATGGCAAATGTCGTATGCCTTCTGAATACTAAAGAGTCGAATGTTTTTCATTAGAATGTGAAATGGTAGCAGGAAGTCGGATTTTGTATTGACTGGGACCTCAAAGATTGTCCTTTGGGTAATTTGGAGATGGGAAATATGCTATCTGAAAACAGGTCTTTCCGGTCATGAAAATCTTATGAATCCTGGTAAATCCTATCTTGTTATTTAGGCTGAATTCTGCTATAAATCCCGCAATTGTACCGGATATTTCTTTTACCCACGCCCCCGTAGCTCAGTTGGATAGAGCGCAGGATTCCTAATCCTGGTGCCGCACGTTCGAATCGTGCCGGGGGCACCAGTAATACTAATCACTTAGCTTGTTACGGGCTAAGTGATTTTAAGGAGTTTCACATGAGATACCTTATACTTTTAATCAGTCTTATCTTTCTAGTCTCCTGTTCTTCCGGAAGGCCTACAGTTCATGTGGTAGATTACCAAGTAAAACCTATAGATATAGAACCGGTCAAGGAAGCGAAATCTTTAAAAGAAAGTCTTGAACACGAAGATTATACAGAAGTTAAAGATGATTTTGATATCAAAGAATTGGGTGAGAGGTTTAATGGAACGGTAGTAGTCAAACATCCAAATGGTAAAATTAAATTAGTTAGGAAGTTGGTAAACGGTAAAGTTGTAAAAAGTGAATCCTTTGATGAGAATGGTATAATCTCGTATTCAACCCACATCAAAGAAGATCTCACTCATCTGAAAAATTATAAGAACGGAATTATTTCAACCGAAAATATATCTCATAAGAATTTACAAATTGATAAAGATTATAATGACAATGGCGAACTTGATTACATTATAGTTTATATGGAAGGAGGTAAAATCTGTTGTAAAGATTTTGAGAATGGTAACTTGTTAGAGGAATACTATTATCATATATCAAAAGGCGAATTAATTTTAAATGGAACCTACACGAAATTTTATCCTAAAGGTGGTCCTATAAGGCTAGAAGGGTATTACATAAACGGCAAGAAGGATGGAGTTTTTATTTCTAGAGACAATGACGGAAATATAATAGATACTACCGTGTATAAAGATAATATCCCCGTAGAGTAAGGCAAAATTTCAGTTAAAGCATACAGACTCTCTTTCTAAACCAAAACATAGACTTGTTGAGGCTGGAGAGTCAAGATATCCAGTGGCAATTTTGACTCTGATTAAGGTCACCAGAAGTCAAGATGTTGGCAAGACATTTACACTTCACCTAAATTTAGCTTCCTAGCACACTGTGTCGAATTCTTAAATTATGGAGTTTGCCTTTTCTGCAGTTTGAATGTATGTGTAGATAACCAGGTATTTATTACAGTATTGATCCTCGGTTTTTCGTAAATTTTCTTGGAGACAAAATTATGAAGAAGAAAATAGTGTTTCTAATAATCATTTCAGCTCTGACCCTGCCTCTCGCATTTACGTTGGCTGTTGCAGAGCATCAGACCCCTGCAGAGAGGGGAAAGATACATTTTAATAATCCGGACTTTGCGGGTGGAAAAAGATCATGTAACTCCTGCCATCCCAATGGAAAAGGCTTGGAAGAAGCAGGGAAAAAAAGCAGTTTTACCAAAATGGGTGGTCAACTGGCTAGTCTTGAAGACGCGGTTAATATGTGCATTATCCATGCAAATGAAGGCGATGTACTCAAGGTTGTCGTAAACGAGATGCAGGAGATAGTAAGTTACATCAAATCACTCGGCAAATAACCTTAATCTTATTCAAACCCCAGAACCCTGCCTTCGGGCGGGGATTTTTATTTGATATTTAAGATGTCCGTTGGATATCATAGGTCAAATTTTGTATTACAAAACTTAAGATGTTGGCAAGAAATCTAAACTTTTGATTAAAGATAATATATTGAATTGTTAAGTGACTTAGGCGGTCAATTTTCTACAAACATTGGCCCTTATAATTAGAACAAAATGAAGTCAAAATGGACAAATTTACCGAACCTACTTAGCATTTTCCGTCTCGTTGCTGCTCCATTTCTTATCTATATAGCCTGGTGCGGGAGACATAATTTTTTTCTTGTCCTGCTCGCTATTTCTTTAGTTACAGATGCCATTGATGGTTTTATTGCCCGAAAGCTGGGGGTGGTATCAGAACTTGGAGCAAAACTTGACAGTTTGGGAGATTTGGCAATTTATTTTACCGTGCCTCTTTGTGCCTGGTGGTTATGGCCGGAAATAATAATACGGGAAGTATTTTTTGTTTTGTTGGCTATCGGAGCATACTGCGTGCCAATACTATTCGCTTTCGTAAAATTTGGAGAAATGTCAAGCTATCACACGTTGGCAACTAAGATTCAGGCAGTGCTGATGAGCATCGCGGTTTTTATATTGTTTATTGCAGATATTGCCTGGCCTTTTCGATTGGTTGTAATTTCCCAAATTTTTGTAGCAGGCGAAGAGATTGCTATTACTTTATTGCTCCCAAAATTACAAAGTAATGTTCGATCTTTGTGGCATGTAATAAAACAGAAACAGCCTTAAATCTAAGTATAAGTTGGGAAGTAAGTTAAGGTTTCCAGTGGATATGTTGAATCAGACTTAGCATGACAAAACTAAAGATGTTGGCAAGTTATTTGTTATTTCAATCTTGAGAAAAATCTTTGTATACAGAAGATACTCTAGACCCTACTCCCTTAGTAAATCCAAGATCATGGTTCACTTGTCAACTAGCTAGAACTAGAATAAAAACTAAATTTTAAATCGATTTATTTGTTGTATTGAGGAAAAAGAATGAAACCGAAAGAACGTATGTCTATCCCTCGTCAGATACCGAAAGAGTTAAATCCTACCGAGAGGATCAAAAATTTTAAAGAAGTTACCTCCGGTTATGATGAAGAGACGGCAATTCGTGAGGCTAATCGCTGTTTACAGTGCAAGAAGCCAACCTGTATTGATGGTTGCCCAATAAATAACGACATCCCTGCCTTTATAAAGTTGTTGCGGGAGAAAAAATTCGAGGAAGGATACTGGAAGATTCGTGAGACGAGCACCATGCCAGCGGTCTGTTCCAGAGTTTGTCCGCATGAATTTCAATGTGAAGGTTCTTGCGTACGAGGGAAAAAAGGTGATCCGGTGGCAATCGGAATGCTTGAGCGTTATCTGGTTGACTGGATAGTCCTCAGCAAGAAAAATATGTTCAAACCATGTAAAATGACCAGAAAGAAAGAGGTTGCCATTGTTGGTTCTGGTCCGGCTGGTATTTCAGTTGCTTTCTATCTAGCTCATGAAGGGTATGACTGTACGATCTTTGAGAGTCTGCCGGTTTTTGGCGGCATGCTCTCTGTTGGTATTCCCAATTACCGACTGCCCCGTGATATAATAGGTGCCGAACTGTACGCCTTGAAGAATTGTGGTGTTAAAATTATTACCGGTGTGACAATCGGAGTTGACAAAACAATTGAAGACCTCAAGAATGATGGGTTTGACGCTGTTTTTCTCGGAGTAGGAGCACATGACACCAGAAAACTGGGGATCGAAGGCGAAGAAGATACTAAAGGTGTTCTGCATGGTGTCGATTACCTGCGAAGAGTTCTAACCGGTGAAGAACTTGATATCGGGCATAATGTCGCTGTTGTCGGTGGGGGCAACGTTGCCATTGATGTTGCCAGGACCGCCCTACGCAACGGCTCAGATAAGGTATTTATACTCTACCGTCGGACCAAAGAGGAAATGCCCGCTTCCAAAGCGGAGATTCATCATCTGCTGGAAGAGGGTGTGCGTATAGAAATTCTGGCTGCTCCGGTCAAAATTCTCGCAAAAAAAGGTAAGATGACTGGTGTTGAATGCGTCCGTATGGAGCTTGGCGAACTTGATGATTCCGGCCGTCGCCGTCCAGTTGCTATAGAAGGATCTAATTTCATTATAAAGGCCGATTCGATCATCCCGTCTATCAGCCAGAGGGTCAATCACAAAGCGGACCAGGGTATTGAATTCAAGCTGACAAGTTGGGGTGCCTACGATGTAGATCCTGACACTTTGCAGACCAATGTTGCATGGGTTTTTGCTGGCGGTGATAATGTCCTCGGACCTCAGAGTGTCGCAAAGGCTGTATATCAGGGAAAGGTTGCAGCTGAATCAATTCAGCGCTATCTGGAAAACCGCGACCTGGTAGAAGACAGGGAGTTCCCCTGCAAATATTTATAAGGAAAGTATAGGTTATCCCAGCAGCTATCAATCTTAACTCGCGAATCATTCTTGAAATGTCAAGATGTACAGTGGATATATAAAGTCAGATTTTGTCTGACAAAACCATAGAGTCGAGTAGCCCGGGGGAATCTCACCCCCAGGCTCTCACAGAATCGGACGTGACAGTCTCCCGTCATCCGGCTCTTATTGTCCAGCCTTTTAGT
>JBDLJI010000029.1:0-12274 GCA_039714455.1 Thermodesulfobacteriota bacterium | reverse complement strand
CTGAAACCTCAGGATCAGAACTACTTAGGGGAAACCTCTCTCATATAAACAGCTGCGTCTTCCGGCGGCATGGGATTAATATAGAAACCGGAACCCCATTCAAAACCGGCCGTAGTGGTCAACTTAGGCCTTATCTCAAAATGCCAGTGAAAATGATCAAGCGGTTCCGAATGCAGCGGTGCACCATGAAGTACGAAATTATAGGGCACATCAGGGATACAGGCATCAAGGCGCCTCATGGTTTCTGAAAATATTTTCGCCAATGCCACAAAAGAAACATCATCGGTTGTTATATATGAGGAAGAATGTTTTTTGGGAAGAACCCACATCTCAAAAGGGGAGCGGGGAGCATAGGGCATGAGAGTGATATAATGTTCGTTCTGGCAAACCACCCGGATCTTTTCCCTGAGTTCCTGGCGAATTATATCACAAAATATACATCGTTCTTTGTATTTATAATAGGAAAGACAGCCCTCAAGCTCTGAGACAATCATACGCGGCAGAATCGGCAAAGCAACCAATTGTGAATGGGAGTGCTCAAGTGATGCCCCGGCGCCTTTGCCGCTGTTCTTGAAGACCATGACATATTTGAAGCGCGGATCACGCCCCAAATCGACCAATCGGTCACGAAAGGCCCAGAAAAGATACAATAGTCGGTCTGGAGAAAGAGTGATAAAGGTGTCTTCATGGTTTGGGCTTTCCACGACAACTTCGTGTGCCCCGATGCCATTCATTTTATCATAGATCCCAACTCCCTCCTTGTTGAGATCTCCTTCTATGACTAAGGCGGGATATTTATTCGGCACTACCCGAAGTTCCCAGCCTGGAGAGTTATCAGGTTGAGACGGGTTGCGCCCATAGGCTAGGACTTCTGCTGGAGTAGTTTTCTCATTGCCGGGGCAGAGAGGGCAAAAGCCTCCTTTAACAACCTGCTCCTGTATAACAAAATCTGTGGGACGTCTGCTTCGCTCCTTTGCAATGATTATCCAGCGACCGAGAATAGGATCCTTACGTAACTCAGGCATACTGTTTTAGGGTTGAGCATGTTCTTTTTCGTGCTGTTCCTGTGCAGTCTTACATTTAACGCACAGCGTGGTAACCGGTCGGGCCTCGAGACGTTTTTCGGAAATATCCTCTTCACAGGTTTCACAAATCCCGTAGGCTCCATTGTCTATACGCTCAAGAGCTTCCTTGATCTTGGCAAGTAATTTTCTTTCACGATCCCGGATGCGCAACTCAAAATTCCGGTTGGATTCTGCTGTAGCCCTGTCCGCGGGATCAGGATAGTTGTCGCTCTGATCTGTCATTTCCAGCAGGGTTTTTTCAGCTTCGTTCAATATATCCTGGCTCATGGCCTCAAGCTTGGCCTTAAAATGTGCCTGTTGTTTCTTGTCCATAATTCTTTCTCCAGATGTTTCCTCTAAAAAACCGATTAATACAGCAAATATATTGAAAATACCAAAACTTTCTATGGTGCATCCTTAGGATACGTATCTTTTCTTCAGCAGTTTTGTAAAGGAGTCGAATATTATTGATTTGGATATCTTTGTCAACAGCTTTACTCATCTTTGCCGGACTTACCTGTAAAATTTCCGCATGTTTTTCTTATCGGCCAAGATGTAGTAATTTCTTAAGCAGCCCCTCTCCGTTATCCTTTTCCTTTTTTCTCTCCAGTTCTCCAAATTCCTGCAGGAGTTCCTTCTGCCTTTTTGTTAATTTTTTCGGAGTCGTTACCGCAACCTCTACAATCATATCTCCCCGGACATTACCCCTGAGGTGTTGAACTCCTTCATTTTTTAAGGTGAACCTCTGTCCGGTCTGCGTTCCTTTCGGTATCTTCAGTTTCTTTTTTCCATGTATAGTCGGAACTTCCAACTCGTATCCAAGAGCAGCCTGATCAAAATCCAAAGGATACTGACAATAGATCAGGTCTCCTTCACGCAGAAAAAACTCATGCGGTTCAACATGTATTATAACATAGAGATCACCGGCCGGCCCGCCTTTACGGCCACCTTCCCCGGTGTCCCGCAAGCGCATTTTGGCACCGGTATCAACTCCTGCCGGAATCTTCAGGGAGACCGTTTTCTTGCTTTTAACCAGACCGGCACCATTGCAGTCAGCACATGGGTCTTTAATTATCTCTCCCTCTCCACGGCATTGCGGACAGGTGGTGCTCATGCGAAAAAACCCCTGGGCCCTGACCACCTGGCCTCTTCCATCACAGGTAGAGCATGTTTCTGCCTTAAATCCGGGACGAAGACCTGTTCCTTCACAGGTCCAGCAGGTGTCGGGTCTTTCTATCTCAATATCTTTGGAAATACCATGCACTGCTTCCATAAAGGTTATGGACAGATCATAGCGGAGATCCGATCCCCGCGTGGGGCCTTGCTTTGAGCGCCGCGTCTCAGCCCTGCCAAAACCGAAGATATCTCCAAAGATATCCCCAAAACTGGAGAATACATCTTCAAAGTTCGGCCCCTGGTAGCCCCTGCTCTTCAGCCCCTCAAAGCCGTAGGTATCATATATCTGGCGTTTGCTGCTATCGCTGAGAACTTCGTACGCCTCTGTGGCCTGCTTGAACTTCTCTTCAGCTTCCTTGTCTCCCGGATTACGGTCCGGGTGAAATTTCATGGCCAGTTTTCGATAGGCCTTTTTTATCCCATCAGAAGAAGCCGACCCTGAGACGCCAAGCACCTCGTAATAGTCAATTTCCATGGTGGAATTCAAGCTGCCTCCACTTCTGTCTGCGTATCTGCCTCATGGACAGTCTCAGCATCCTTTGCGGCATACTCATCCCCACGCTTCGGCAGTTCTGATATATTCTCGAATTGAACTTCACCGGCGGCAATTTCCCGCAGGGCCATAACAACTTCTTTATTTTTTCTGGTCGGTATCAACAAAGGGGCCCCTTGCCTCCTTTGCTTAACTCTCTCTACCGCCAGGTGAACAAGACTGAACCGGTTGTCATCACCAATTTTTCCCAAACAGTCTTCAACTGTAATACGTGCCATAGATATAAACCTCCTCATAAAAAATAACAGGCTTCAGGTGTCGATCCTAAAAACCCGTAGAATATAATCATTTCGTGGAAAATCGCAAACTTTATTAATGCGTGAAACGGATAGACGCCTTTCTTTTTTGTTAAGAGCTTATCCGTAAATAAGCTCTAAGTGAAAGGATTCTTCAGCAGCAGTGTCTCATCGCGGGCAGGGCCAACAGAAATTATTACTGCAGGGGTTTCGGTAATATCCTCAACGCGTTTAATATAATCACGAGCCTGCTTAGGAAGATCGTCAATATTGCGGACATCGTCAATCTCTTCCTGCCAGCCGGAAATCTTTTCGTAGACCGGTTTTACTTTTTCAGTAATCCTGATATTGCTTGGCATTGCTTTAAATTCTTTGCCATCAGCTTCATAGGAAGTGGCTATCTTTAAGGTGGATTGACCGCTTAAAACATCCAGCTTCGTCACCGCTAAACCCGTAATGGAGTTTAAGCGGATTGCATCGTTGGCCACCACGCTGTCCAACCAGCCGCAGCGGCGTTTTCTACCGGTGGTGGCTCCGAATTCTCCGCCTTTCTGCTGCAGCTGATCTCCTGTCTCATCAAAGAGTTCCGAAGGGAAGGGGCCGCTTCCCACTCTGGTTGTATAGGCCTTTAAAATGCCTATCACCGCATCAATGTGGACTGGCCCGAAACCGCTTCCAGTACAGGCATTACCTGCCACTGTATTTGAAGAGGTGACAAATGGATAGGTGCCGTGATCTATATCAAGCTGCGTGCCCTGCGCCCCTTCAAAAAGTATATGTTTGCCGCCTCTTCTGCCCTGGTCAAGCTCTACGGAAACATTTCCTAAAAATGGCGCCAGCTTCTCTGCAAAGACCTGAAACTGGCTGTAAATGTCTTCAAAAGAAACCGGGGCGCTGTTAAGTCTATTGGTAAGCAGAAAGTTTTTCTCCTCAACATTATCCTTTAGTTTATCCTTAAAAAGATCCTCATCGAGCAGATCTCCGATCTTGATCCCTTTCCTGATAATTTTGTCTTCATAGCATGGTCCAATGCCCCGGCCGGTGGTGCCAATTTTTTTGCTGCTTTTCAGGGCTGCTTCCTGGTTCAAATCCAGGCTCTTGTGATAGGGCATTATAAGGTGGGCATTTTCGCTGATCATCAACCTTTCCGGGGTAACCGGCAGGCCGTTCTCTGCGAGTTCCTGCATTTCTGCAAGGAGGACGTCCGGGTCAATGACCACTCCGTTACCGATCATACACTTCTTGTTTTCATAGAGGATACCGGATGGAATAAGATGAAAAATAAACTGTTTTCCTTCCACTACCAGGGTATGCCCTGCATTATTGCCCCCTTGAAATCGAACGATATAATCCGCGTACCGGGTAAGCAAATCGACAATCTTTCCCTTGCCCTCATCGCCCCATTGGGTGCCGACTACAACCACGTTGGCCATTTACATTCTCCTCAAGCTGATTCCAGTAAAAATAATTCTTATAGGGTATAAAAAACGTATCGAGAAACTTCAGCGACAGCAACCATAGTCAAAGGTTTCCCAAAAGTCAATTAGACCTGTTTCATCTAATCACTGATTCTTGACACCCACTATTAAATACCGTAGATTGTGCGAGACAATATAACATTTTTTATACCAAATAAAAAAGTTTTTGCCCTCATGAATCATTTGCAGCAGACAATTTAAACAGAGATTGAATTTTAATTTTCACCGCTCTTAAATTAACTTCAAGGTAATCGTATTTAATGTTTGTCGGCGTCTGAAATTCGACGCGGACACTATGGGGGAAGCTGGGATGGTGTTAAATTCTGAAATTCAAAAGTTTACTGAAAGGATATACCTTTAATGTTTGGCATTGGACTTCCTGAATTGATTCTTATCATGGCTGTGGCTTTGATTGTTGTCGGACCTGATAAACTGCCCGAATTGGCCAAGTCTCTTGGTAAAGGTATTGTCGAGCTCAAAAAAGCTGCCTCCAGCCTGAAGGAAAGCCTCAACGAAGAAGACGAGAAGACTCCTGGCTGGGATCAGCAGGACATTGATAAGCATCCGAACAAATTACTCGATGCATACAAAGGTCTTCCGGAAGATGCCATGGCAGAAAAATTTGAAACAGTTACACCCGAGGAATCCGGAGCAGAATCGGAATCGACTGCCGGCACAGAAGAGATCAGCCAAAATACACATGAAGAATCAGAAACAGAAAGCACTGTAAAAAAGAGTACTTCATGATCTCCACTTCAGGTCACCTTGAAGAACTGCGTCACAGACTGCTTGTCTCATTTGGATCAGTATTTTTCTTTGCTGTTCTTTCCTATTTCTTTGCTGAGCAGATTGCCCGTTTTTTCATGACACCCCTCTTTTCTGCCCAGCCGGAGCTAATCAAGCTTGTCTATACAAATCTTACAGAAGCATTTATCTCTTACCTCAAACTTTCCCTCCTCGTTGGTATAATTTTCAGCATCCCTGTCCTGATCTATGAACTCTGGATGTTTATGGCACCAGGGCTGCATTCCAATGAGAAAAAAACAGTCATGGCTATTGTGTTCTGGGCCACCCTGCTTTTCACAGTTGGAGCATGCTTTGCCTTTTTCATCGTCCTGCCGCAGATCCTTAATTTTTTCATGGGTTTTGCAAACCAGCAACTCACCCCTCTGCCAAAACTCAGTGGCTATCTCACATTTGTAGCCCGCACTTCTCTTGCCTTCGGGCTGGCCTTTGAAATTCCTTTTCTGATGGTTGCTGCTGCAAAAATCGGTTGGGTCAGACGTGACTATTTTTCCACAAAACGGAAATTCTTTTACCCGGCCATCATAATATTGTCCGTTCTTCTTTCTGCCGGTGATCTCGTGGCAGCTGTTCTGCTCTGTCTGCCACTGTTTGCCCTATACGAAGCAGGCATTCTCATTATCCGTCTTTTTACCAAAAAACCTGAAAACGATAATGCACTCTCCAGTAAGTTGGATGACAGCGATTGATTTTTTGTGCAACCATGAAAAAAACTTATATAGACTACCGCGGTGATTGCTGAAAGGGAGTAAAAGACGTCAGGCGACGTCTTAAAATGGCCAAGGCTGGCCAGACATTCAGCTTTATGTGTGAAGAAAATCAGGTGAGCAGAATCCTTCGTGTGATTGTTTATAATGACGGTGTCATCACTGATGAAGTATCAAACCCGGACGGTGTGTTCATCACTGTCCGCAAGACTTAACCCGGGGTGATTCATCACAATTTCTTTATACTCAAAGATTTTCAAAGGATATATTTTTTTGAGATTCCCAGTTCCTGCATAACCTGGGTTGCGGTCTCCTCTATGGATTTGCCTGCTGAGGAAACAATGGGGATATGGGCCTTCATATAAATTTGCTCAGCCTGTCTTAATTCCTCGATACAGGTGGAGTGCCTGGCATATTTGCTTTCAGGGTAGCGTTTCTCCCGGGCACTGCGCAGTTGCTCCGGCGATGTTGTCAAGGCGACCACCCGGCTTTTGTTCTGACGGATCAACTCGGGCAACCTGTAGCTGTTAAGATACTCCGACGTAAGCGGGAAATTGGCAGATTTCAATCCCATCTGGGTGGCCAGGAAAACGGAAACCGGAGTTTTGCCGGAACGGGAAACTCCCAGCAGTATGACATCCGCCTCATCATATTCGCTGACCTTAACACCGTCATCATGGGCCAGGCAGTAATGAATGGCCTCGACCCTTTTATTCATCGCCACATCATTTGGATGCCTGGCAAAACCGGGCTCGCGAACCGCCTTGGTTTCCAGGCATGTTTCCAACTCTTCCAAAAATGTGCCATATGCCTCGAAATATTCCACTTCCGGTGAATCAAAGACAGCGCGAATTTTCGGATCGAGAATGGTGCTGAAAATTATTGGCCTTCGACCACCCGAACGTTTCATGATATGAGCCATTGTTTTCTTTGCCTCGGCAACGGTCCGTGTAAAGGAAAACTTCTCTTCATTAAAATTTACTTCCGGAAACTGGCAGATAAGGGCCTGGCCCAGGTTAGTAACCAGAATACCGGTGCTGTCTGAAATATAATAAACATCCTTAGAACTCCACATACTCAACAACTCCCGTAAAAGGTTTTGTTTCTTATTCTTTAGTGCCTACTGCAGCCAGATATATAACCGATTCCTCCGAACCATCAAGGCCCAGCAATGCGTTCAACTCATCATCATAGAAAGCTGCCACAGGGCAGGCTCCCAACTCCAGGGCTTCGGCTGCCAGAAGCAGGTTCTGAGAGATATGGCCTGCATCCATAAGGATATAGCGCATACCCCTATGACCATACTTGGAAAAATTTTTCCGAAGAATAGCTGACCAGATAAAAACCACCCCGGCTTTTTCCAAAAATGATTGTCCCAGGGCAGCTTCTGCAATTTTATTTCCAAAAAAATCTCCACTCAGCTTATCAAGACTGAACTCTGCCGGTTGAAAATGAAAGAGGCCTGCATCGATTGTTTCAACATTCTGCACAGAAAGATATGTTTCCACAGGATAAAGGGCTCCGGCAGAGGGTGCGGCCCTGAGAAAAAAATTGCCGGCCCTGCCGGTAATTCCCTGGCTGGCCCAAAGCAGCATCGAAATATCCTTCATGCTGAGCGGACTTTCGCCAAATCGCCTCCATGATCGTCTGTACTGCAAGGTCTGGCGCAACTCTCTATCCATATCCCAGTCTGTTGGCAGCTTTACTTTTTCCGCATCACCATACTGTTTAGAGGGTGGAGCCGGCGCAATATCCAACCGCACCTTGCGTCCGATGGTCTGCCGGTCAAATTTTGTATCCTGCAGATATTGATATCCGAGGGATTTTTTCAAGTCATCCATGATATGTTTTCCCCGTCTCTCTGTTTCATGGGGACAGATTTCAAATCTCTCCCCGGATGTGTTTAAAGAATTCACAACCCGCATAAAAGAAAGGTTTTTTATATACCTCCTTGATTTTTGCCATTTCACCCAAAACGATTTTCCTCAATAATCGCCCTGATCCTGTCTTCCTGCTGCTCAATACTCTCAACCAGCCTGAACTGCACCATGGCACGGTCGAGATTATGGGTCGGATAACTGCTTTTGAAATAGATATTGCCTTCCAGGTAATCAGTGTAAAACCTAAGCCCCAGCTCAAAGGGAATAAGCCTGATGGCATCAAAGAAAAAATCAAAGTCCCGGGCAGTAAAACACCCATGTGCTTCCCCCATATATCCTGACAGTAAAGCCTCGCAGCGTCCTAAATCAAACCGGACCGCATTAAAATCATCAGACTCCTCCCCGGAGATATTGCAGCAGGAACGCAGGCAATCACCCAGATCATAAAGCAACAGGCCCGGTGCAATTGTATCCAGGTCAATGATACTGGCAGCCTTGCCGGTATGGTCATCTAGCATTATGTTGTTAATCTTGGGATCGCCATGGATAATCCGCATCTGCAGTTTATTATGCTTTCGTCCATTTTCCAGTACAGGGGCCCAACTCCGCCTGTCCTCCACAAATTGTCTGCAAAACTTCTCTGATTCGGTGAATTCCCTGTGGATGCCAGAGGATAAAACCTGATCATAATGGATGAGATAGAGCTCAATATTATGGAAACCCGGCAGGGTATCGTGCAAAAGGGCAGGATTAAGATCGCCTGTCAGGAGATGAAAGAGACCTAAGGCCCGCCCGACTTCACGGGCATTATCCAGGTTGGCAATCTTTTCCAAAGGCTTGGCTCCGCTGATAAAGCTTAAAGCCCGCCAGAAAGCCTCCTCTGGATCAATAAAAAAATCCCTGTTATTCCTGGTCGGGATTATGTGCAGCATTTTCCAGCCTGAATCAATTCCGCGGGAGGCAATTTTTTTAAGATCATGCACATGTTCACATACCAGTCGCAAGTTATGCATAATCAACTCAGGTTGTTTAAAAACCTGAGTATTGATGCGCTGCAGGATAAAACTGTCAGCCTGGCCGTCAAGCTCTACCAGGTAGGTATCATGAATGATCCCCCTGCCGTATTCCTCAACAGAAATAATAGATTTATCCAGGCCGATAAAATTTTCCGCAGCCTGTAAAGCCGTATTCATACTTAAGTACCGGCCGCATCGTTGAGTTCTGCCAGGATATTCTTTTCATCCACATTATGCATCATCGCACTCTGCCTGACTGTTTCGGTAGACTGACCAGGGCAGGAAAAACAGGCTGCGCCATAGTATTTTTTAAACACCTTTTCCGTAGCAGGATATACCTTGAGGATATCTCCTATCACATGCTGTTGGCCTATGACATGACCCTGCTTGAGTTTTCCCTGTATGGTTCTTAAAGGTATAGGCTGGTTTTGCGATGCCATCTTTTCTGATTCAATGGAGACGACCGCCTTGTTGAGAAGGCTGATGATCAAGGCAGTGTCTAATCCGTGCCGCTCGCAGCCCATGCCGAGAGTGACCGGCAACTCTTTGACCTTTTCACGATGTTCCGGGTCCGCCAGGGGTTGAAATCCGTTGCTCACCAGAATGTCTAACGTCTCCGGCCATTTGGTCAAAATTTCTCCTATTCTTGTCTCTGCCGTTATGACAACTTTGGGTTCAGGCTCAGCTTGGACCGGTTCTTCCTCTTCTTCCGGTTCCTGGGGAGCTGCCAGGGTAGCTCCGAGGTTTATTGCGAACAAAAAAACCGAAACAACAGAAAGCAGGGCAAAGAGTGCAAAACCTGCCGAAGGCCTTTCAGATGAAGTGAATACCATGCCGATCAAACCAAGGTTGGCAATAATAAAATGGACAGGCACAAGCTGCGGCCATTTCAGAGTCCGGGAATTGAAGCGCGGCAGGATAAAATATCCTATCCCGAAAATCATCATGGCCATAAAACCAAGCAGATTAAAATGAACATGGCCAAATCTCACCCACTCCCCGGTCTCTGCCACCCCCATCCAGATACCCAATATTGCGGCCAGGATAAAATAAACTAAAGAGGCCAGCACAAATCCTTTTGTATATTTGTCCATTTTTGCTCTCCCTCATTCGTGCATTTGCTTTTGTAAGAATATGTTGTAAATGATTTGATAACTTTTTTTACATTGGTACAGTATAGAATTGCAACTTTTGTTTAAAGAATATATAGCGCATTTCTGACTTTTTGTAAGGATATGGGAAATCACTATGGCAGATCATAAAAATTTTATGCAAAAGGCACTGGTTGAAGCGAACAAAGCCTTAGCTGCCGGCGAGTTTCCTGTAGGATGCATCATAGTCCTTGAAGATAAAATTATCAGCAGAGGCCGGAGAATTAACTCCAAAGCCCCGAATGATAATGAACTCGACCATGCTGAAATAGTGGCGCTCAGGGAACTCTTTGCACAGCACCCGGAAATAGACCGCAGCGAAATAGTTGTCTATTCAACCATGGAACCCTGCCTCATGTGTTATGTAACCCTGCTGTTAAACGGGGTCCGAAGAATTGTCTATGGATACGAGGATATTATGGGCGGCGGCACCAACCTTGATCTGCAAACTCTCAAGCCGCTGTACCGTGAAATGTCTGTTGAAATTATTCCGCATATCCTGCGCAGGGAAAGCCTGGAACTTTTTAATGCCTTCTTTGCCGACCAGGACAACACCTACTGGAAAGACAGTCCCCTGGCCCGCTATACAGTTGCCCAGATCGCTGAGGAGACTGGGAAATGAACCTGCCGCAAGCCAGGACAGTCGGATTCAAACATGGAGAGAGGAATGTTTTTTTTCATCTTCTCACTGCCTGCAACCTGTCCTGCCGACACTGCTATATAAACCCTGAACAACACGGCTCCGATACAGTATCAAAAAAGACCCTGGAAAAATGGCTTGAGCTTTTTCAAAACAAAGAAAAACCAACCAATGTTATTTTTCTGGGCGGTGAACCCACCCTGCATCCAGACCTGGACCATGGCATACGGTTTGCAAAAAAATTGGGGTACAGTTCTGTCACAGTTGACACCAACGGTTTTCTATTCCATGACCTTTTGGATAAAGTCGAACCATTCGACCTCGATTTTTTAAGTTTCAGCCTCGATGGCCCCAATCCCGAAGTTAACGATGCTCTTCGTGGTGACGGCGTTTTTGACACGTGCACAAAAAACCTGCAATCTGCTGTTGCCAGAGGATTTAACGTCAGCCTGATCTATACGGTAAGCAGACAAAACATCGACCACCTGCATAAAATGGTGCCTTTACTTGTTAAGTGGGGGGTCAAGCGATTCTTTATCCAGGTAATCGGTATCAGGGGAAAAACTGCTGAAAACGGTGCAGACAAATGGCAGCTCACACCGGAAGAGTGGCTGGAAAGAATTCCACAGGTCGCAGCAGATGCAGCATCAAAAGGAATAACGGCCATCTACCCCAAGGTATTCCTGGAGCCACTTGAAAAATTTGAATGCGCCGGCAGGGTGGCGGAAAACTACTTCATCTTTCCGAACGGCAGGGTCTACCAGTGCCCCCTCTGTGAGGACTACCCGATAAACGCATTCAGGATCGAAGAAAACCGACTGGTCAAAAACACCGGTTTTACCGAGGACAAACTTTTCTCCCTGGATATTCCTGAAGGCTGCGTGATCAATAAAATACTGCAACCCGACAACCTCCGCTATGATGCAGAAGGCAAGCCTCTCCATAAAATTTCCTGCTGTCTTTTAAAGCAGGAAATAAGTCAACATTGTGGCAAGAAATCCTGACTTTGATATTCAAGAACTATTACGCTACAACTCAGAAGTGGCAAAAATGTCGACGTGAATATGCGGAGCAAATACAGCAACAATTTCAACAAAGGCGACCAAGTCCACTATAGTGCTTCAAAAGGCCAGATTAAAAAAAGCAATTTGATGGAGCAGGAAAAAGAGTGAGGGGTGACTGTGCAATTTTGCATTCCAAAACAAAAGACTGAGAATCCAATTGAGCTATAAAGAGAATTCTAGTTTTTTTAAAACAACCATAGTTGGTGGCCTGTCACTTAAGAGACCCTATTAAGGGAAATTTGCTCGATTATATTGCAATATTAAATGGTTAGAAGAGTGAAACTGGTAGGACCAATAATCTGTAAATGTCTCGCAAAATGGCTTTTTAAATTAGATAGAATGTATTGCTAGAACCAAACATATCCACCGGACACCTTGATCCTGATTAAGGCCACAAAAAATCAACATGTTGGCAAGTAACTATGTTGTAAGTGAGAACTTCTGTTTGAAGTGATACCTTGGAAGAAAAAGGATCATAACAAAGGAGGAGACTTACATGAAGAGA
>JBDLJI010000028.1:0-12331 GCA_039714455.1 Thermodesulfobacteriota bacterium | reverse complement strand
ATTTACCAACCGCGACGTCCTCTGCCGCAATTGCCATAGCCCGGTCCAGAACCATACCCATTTCCAGCCCTGCCCTCAAAAGCCTTATCAGCCTTTTCTTCCATATTGTTCTGCAGGTCAAACAGGTCACCTGTAAGCTTTGCAACTTTCTTCTCGTCAGGATTATCCTGCCGCATCATAGCATCAAGTTCACTTCTCTTCACAACGATCTCTCTTCTGAGTTCTTTAGTCTCCTCAAAAAAAGCTGCAGATTTCCCGTCGTCCTGCTCAGAAGAAAACCCGTTGTCGCAATACCTTGAACCACCGCAATTGCCATAGCCATAGTTATTCGGGGAATTTGCCATGGATATTCCGGCAAATCCCATCGCCCCAATCAGGGCTGCTGCTGCTAAATACTTTTTCATTCAAACAACCTCCAAAAAATAAAATATTACTTGTTAATAAAAAACATCAGGACCAATCATCGGCATACAGTATTCCAAGAAGCATGCCATTTTATGACCAAGCCAATGGTTTTTTATTTTTTCTCTTTAAATTTAAATGGTTAAAAAATTTTAGGAGGACCGCGACCCGGAAGAAAAGTTTGAGCAAGCCGGCAAAAAATAGAGACTATTCTTCATATCCTGAAGGATATTAATCATAAAAAATTATGGGAAATCAAAGGTTTATGTGCCACATTGTGGCAGTCAGATGCGACATAAAATTTGACGCTGTTTCCAAAGCATTATTTGAAAACACGGGGATCAAACAGTTTTAAGCAATTTGCCGTTACGAATCAGGATTCCTCCAGGGCCTGAACAACAAGTCCTTCAGGCAATTCTTTCCTAGATTTTACTCCAAGTTGCTTTAGCTCCTCAGTCTTCCTGACTAGGCCGCCTTTTCCTTCTAAACGCTTACGGGCTGTCTGATAGGACTCCTGGGCCTTGCCGATTCTGTGGCCCACTTCATCAAGAGCTTCGACAAAACCAACGAACTTATCATAAAGGCCTCCAGCCTTTTTAGCTATGATCAGGGCATTTTTGTTCTGGTCCTCATAGCGCCAGATGTTGTTGATAATGCGCAAAGTTGCCAATAGCGTTGATGGACTGACAAGCATGATATTTTTATCAAACGCGTCATTGAACAACCCCTGAGCAGACTCAATGGCTGCCCAGAACGCTCCTTCTATGGGCAGAAACATGATAACAAAGTCAAGGGTGCGGATGCCCTCCAGTTCCTCGTATCGTTTGCTGCTCAATTCCTTTATATGGGTTCTGATTGAAATAACGTGCTCTTTTAAATGCTTTTCACGCTTTTCGTCGGTCTCGGCTGAACAATATTTTTCATAGGCTGCCAGAGAAACCTTTGAGTCAATAACAATATCCTTACCTTCCGGCAAATGCACAATAACATCAGGATGACGGCGCTGGCCCCTCTCGCTGGTATACATGGCCTGCACCTCATATTCGCGCCCCTTCTGCAGTCCGGATTCCTCCAGGACTCTTTCGAGAATCATCTCACCCCAGGAACCACGCGTCTTGCTTTGCCCCTTAAGCGCATTGGTCAGGTTAATCGCATCTTCACTTATTTGCTTATTCAGTGATTTCAGGCGATTGATTTCAGAGAACAAAGAAACCCTGTCTTTTGACTCCTTGTCGTAAACATCTTCCACTTTTTTCTTGAAGTCTACAAGCTGCTCCCTCATTGGTTTGAGAACACCTTCGATATTTTCTCTGTTCTGCTCTGTAAATTTCTGGCTCTTGTCTTCAAATATCTTATTGGCCACATTCTGAAACTCCAACTTGAGTTGATCCCTGGCTTCCTGCAGCAGGGACAGTTTTTCTTCAGCATTCCTGCGCTCATCCTCCAGCCTGGTCTCCAGTTCGGTCATCCTGGTCTGCAGCAGAGTATTTTTCTGCTGCATATTATCCAGGTCACTTTCAAGGCCAGGAACCCGTGAACTTTTCTCCTCCGCAACAGCACGACGCTCGGCCTCAGCGGCTAACTTTTCCCTGGTTTTCCCTGCCCAAAAAAGCAGGCCGATAACTATTACGGCCAAACCCCCTGCCATTACTGCCAAGATAATCCCTGCATCACTCATGCATTGCTCCTCTCTATCGAGTTTAATTCAGGGTAAGTCCTCGCTTGACACCCTGCCTGAAAACAACTTAAATAGTTTTTCTATGAAATTTCAAAAGGAAAAGGTGATTTTAACCGGTTATCGGGCAACAGGCAAAACTTCTATTGGAAAAATCCTGGCTGACCTGCTTGGCTTTGATTTTATCGATACGGACCTCGCCATTGAAAAAAGTCAGGGAGAGTCCATCGCTGAAATGGTTGGCAGAGGCGGCTGGGACATGTTCCGCAGGAAAGAGGAAGATATACTCCTTGAACTGGCCCGACGTAACAATATAGTTATTGCAACCGGCGGTGGATCTGTCATGCATGAAAATGCCTGGAAAAAGTTGCGTGAAAATGCGCTTTCCGTCTGGTTGACTGTTGATATAAAAACAATCTGCCAGCGTTTGGCAGCTAACAGCAATACTGATGATCAAAGACCGCCTTTGACGGAAATGGGGACAATGGATGAGATTTCCATGGTGCTTAATGAGAGGCAGCCACTGTATAAAAAAAGTTCCGACCTCACTATTAATACGGAAGGGAAGACTCCGGAAGAAGTTGCTGAGGTTATTTCAGCTGAGTTTAAAAAAGGAAATTGATCATGGCAGGAAACACCTTTGGCAAAGCATTTAGGGTTACCACCTGGGGCGAATCTCACGGGCCTGCTTTGGGGGCTGTTATTGACGGCTGCCCGCCAGGCATCGAGCTTGACTTCTCAGACATTCAGAAAGACCTGGAAAAGAGAAGGCCCGGTAAAGGGGGCGGTGAAAGCCCAAGAAAGGAACCCGATCAGGTGGATATCCTGTCTGGAACTTTTGAAGGACTTACCACCGGCACTCCCATCTCTCTGATCATCTATAATAAGGATGCCCAGAGCAAAGCATATGATCACCTGCAGAATATCTTCAGGCCGGGGCACGGTGATCTTACATACCTGAAAAAATATGGTTTAAGGGATCATAGGGGTGGCGGCAGGGCTTCTGCACGGGAAACTGTGGCCAGGGTGGCGGCAGGTGGTGTTGCCAGAAAAATCCTGGCAGAAAATGATATTTCCGTAACCGCATACACTGTTGCCATGGGTGAGGTTTTCACTTCAAAGAGGGAGATGGGGGATATCTCAAACAACAGGCTCTGCTGTCCTGATCTCGACGCAGCAGAACGAATGGAAGAACTCATTGAGAGCGTCAGAAAAAGGGGAGATTCTCTCGGGGGCATTGTTGAAATAAAGGCCACAGGATGCCCGGCTGGTCTTGGTGAACCGGTCTTTGATAAGCTTGACGGCGCCCTGGCCCAGGCACTTATGTCCATCGGTGCCGTTAAGGGAGTGGAGATCGGTGCCGGATTTGAAGCGGCAGGACTTCTCGGCTCAGAAAACAATGATGCTCTGACACCTCAAGGATACAGGACCAATAATGCTGGAGGCATATTGGCCGGCATTGCAAACGGCGACGATATTATTGCCAGAGTTGCGGTCAAGCCCATCCCCTCTATCAGTCTGGAGCAGGACACCCTGAACCTGGACAACGAACCCGTCAAAATCAAGGTGAGCGGGCGGCATGATATTTCAGCTATTCCACGTATTGTGCCGGTATGCGAGGCAATGGTCTGCCTGACCCTGGCAGATCACCTTCTGCGCCAGAAAGCTATTGAGAATTGATAAACCGCCTGCGGAACCACCTATGGCAGCTAACTAAAAGGATCTCCATTTCCAATATTCAGAAGACCAGGCAGTAATGACTAAAAAAAGTTCCACCCAAAATATAAAAAACATCTGGATGTTGACCCGGGAATATAATTCCATTGCAGGCGCAGGAGGTGTCAAAGATGTCAGCCGCCAGCTTGCCGAAGCCCTTGCCAGGCAAAAAAAATCCGTCACAGTCATGCTGCCCTGCTACGGCTTTATGGACCCTGAAAAACTCGGATTCAGCAAGGAGCCCCTCTCTTTCGAAGTGGACATGAATTACACTGCTGAAGACCGGCGTGAACTTGTTACTCTGTGGAAACGAAAGCATCATGGGGTCACAATCTATCTGGTCGATGCAGACCGCTATCGAGAGAAACGATCCATCTACACATACACTGCAGAAGATGAAGCCAGCAACACTTATCAGGTTCAGGGAAGTGGACATTTTGACTACTTTGCCATGAATGTCCTTCTGCAAAAGGCAGCTTTAGACCTGATGATCATCCTCAATGAAAAGCCTGACATCATTCACTGCCAGGATGGGCATACGGCAATCCTTCCTGCCCTGCTGCGGGAAGGTATTGGCTATCGTCATTATTTTAGAAAGACCGGTGCCATTGTAACAATCCATAATGCAGGGCATGGTCACCACCAAGAGGTGGGAGATCTTCCTTTTGCCCATGCCCTCTGCGGTTTGCCTTATAACCTGGTCCACAACAATCTGCTAAACAGTTCTTTCAATCCTTTTCTGGCTGCCTCCATCTTTGCGGTGCTCAACACGGTCAGTGAAAATTATGCCAGGGAACTAAGAGAAACAGATGATGATGTCATGACCGGCTGGCTGGGACACCGCCTCATGGCCAGGGGGGTACGCCTCGAAGGTATAACCAATGGCTTTAATCCTGCTGACTATGACACAACCAAACCAAAACAGCTCGGGCTTCAGGCCCCTTATAATCCGGCAAAAAGAGATCTGGCAGGGAAAAAAATCTGCCGGCGGAAATTAATACAAATTCTTACACAGAAGAGAAAAAAAGGCATAAATCGTTACGGAACTCTTGATGATAATCCTGGGCAGCCGCTTTTCACACTCATAGGACGGCTGATGGCTCAAAAAGGTTTAGATATATTAATAGCAGCCCTTGATGCACTATTACAGGCAGATAAAAAATTTCAGGTACTTATCCTTGGTAGCGGCACAAAGGATTTAGAACAAAGACTGATCAGGCTGGCACGGAAAAAAGAAAATAAAGGCCGAATATGCCTGTTAATAGGGTACGACTCACTCCTTGCCAACCAGATATTTGCGGCCGGTGATTTTTTTCTAATTCCTTCCCGGTACGAACCTTGCGGTCTAACCGACTATATTGCCCAGCTGGCAGGCAACCTGCCTGTTGTACATCACGTGGGAGGGCTGGTTAAGGTAGAAGACGGAGTTAGCGGATTTGCTTTTATAGACTATTCCCCCGATGCACTCATGACTGCAATGATAAGGGCAATGAGGGTTTTCAGGGATACACCGGAAAAAATTGTCGATATGCAGGAAACTGCCGCCAAACGCATACGTGAAAAATATTCCTGGGATAAAATTGTTCATCGTTACCTTGAGTTGTACGGCAAGGCACTGGATATGGTTACCAAATAATAAAGCAAATGCCATTATATTGAACATATATTGTAAAACGTTCAATCATTAATAGGAAAAAATGGTTCGCAACAACCTATAAAATGCGTATGAGGAGATGTTATCATGACAATTAAAGTAGGCATCAACGGTTTTGGCAGAATCGGCAGATCCATATTCCGGGCCTCTGGCATGGATGAGACATTTGCCGATATTGAAATTGTCGGTATTAATGACCTTACTGATAATAAAACCCTGGCCCACCTGCTCAAGTATGATTCTGTCATGGGCGTATATGACAAGCAGGTGGAGGCTGATGAGCACGGTATTATTGTTGCCGGCCGCCATATCGAAATTTTCAACCACAGGGAACCCTCAGATATCCCATGGTCTGACCTGGGAGTAGAATATGTAATTGAATCCACCGGACGCTTCACTGATAAGGATAAGGCCCAGGCCCACATTGAAGCGGGTGCCAGAAAAGTCGTTATCTCTGCGCCGGCAAAAGGAGATATAAAGACCATCGTTATGGGGGTCAATGAGGACGAGTATGACCCGACAGAACACCATGTGGTTTCCAATGCTTCCTGCACGACGAACTGTCTGGCTCCCATGGTCCGGGTTATTCTCGACCGCTTCGGCATCAAGCATGGCCTGATGAACACCATCCATGCCTACACCAATGACCAGAGGATACTTGATTTTCCACATACCGACCTGCGTCGCGCCAGGGCGGCAGCGCTTTCAATGATCCCGACCAAAACAGGAGCTGCCGCCGCTTTATCACTTGTTATTCCCGAGATGAAAGGAAAGTTTGACGGCCTGTCAGTACGCGTTCCAACCCCGAACGTTTCATTGGTTGACGCAGTCATGGAGGTGGAAAAGGAAACCACAGCGCCTGAAATTAACCAGGCACTGAAAGAGGGAGCCAGCCGCTACCTTGGCTATTCAGAAGAACCGCTGGTATCCATTGATTACCAGGGTAATCCCCACTCTTCTGTTATAGACGCAGACTCCACCAAGGTGATCGACAAAACGCTGGTCAAGGTTTTGACCTGGTATGATAACGAATGGGGGTATTCGAACCGGGTACTCGACCTTATTCTGCACATGGAAGCAACCAAACCAATTTAAAGACGGAAAGTTTTTTACTTATGGCATCGCAAGACCAGACAGCTATAGATCCACTTACCATCGAATCCGATGCGCTCAGGGCAAACCTTCTGGAAACTGCTACCGATGAAGTGACTATTGATCCTTCTCTGGCGGTCCTGGAGAAGATTGTCGAAAATTATAAGGGTATCAGTAAAAACCTGCATAACCTTCTCTATGAAGTGTGCCACCCTTACCGCAATTGGAAAATGCTGGTTCCCCGGCTACGCGCTTTTGTCCTCAAAAATATCAGCCATTATTTCAAACACGAAAAAGGCCCTGAAGCCTTTGACCGCTTCATGGTAATTTTTTCCCAGGCACTCAGTGATTCGAAAAAGAACAATACGCTGTTATCCCAGACCATTGAAAGCATGCTTGCCTATACAGACAAGCTGGTCAGCCTGTTAAACCAGGAAGCCCTGGTCCGCTATGAAATGGCCCTGGCAAAATTTTTCTCGCGTCTGAGTCACCTCGACAATGAGGCCTTCATATTCATGGTGCAGGGTCAGCACCCAATGAAGAGAATTGCCCAGCATCTCTTGAAGCTTGAAAAGGGGGAAACCGCCTATGATTTCAAGCCGCTGGCAGAGTTAATGAAGCGTATCTTCACCATGAATTATGAGTACTGGCTGAGCGAGAAAGACCCGCTGGCCTGGTTTACTGAAGAATGCGGTGATATCTGCAAAGGCTGGCAGGCCGGAATGTTTTTCAATGCCATATCCCATAACCAGCTGGAAAAACACCTTAATTCTTTAAACGCTGTTGACATTGATGCTGACCCCCGTCAGGGCTTAAATACTATTTTAGAGCTGCCCTCACATATGGATATCGTGCGGCTTTATAAAGAGGCCCCGGAAAAGCTCAAGGCCGAACAGCAATCCGCCATGGATGCTCTTGATCAGGCAGAACAGCTTGACCGGTTCAGTGAAAACCGCAAGCTTATATTCCTGTTTCATATCATGGAAACCTCGGGGCTCGCCCTGATCCATGAAGAAACCATTCGGGAGATAAACCGCAGCCTGGTCCAGCTTATCAGACGCCAGACATTTGAGGAGATCGAAAGCTTCCTGCTCACCACCTTTCAACTCCTGAATGCAAATGTCCGCAAATATCCGCACACCTCTCTGCAGTGTATCCAAGTGCTCGGGACCGAGGTCTTCAAAAGGGGAAACAGCAGGCTGGTAGAGGCCTTTTTATGGGAGTCGGTGCGGTTTGGATTTCAATATGCCAATGTAACCGGGGTAGATGAGGACTGGCAGCCAATAACCAATCCGGCACACCTTGCCAATATCAGAGTATGGATCAACCTGATCATGCAGGAGCCTAAATGGTGCTCCACCATCTTTTCGGCTCTTATCATTAATCTCAAACTTTCAGGAACATGCGTCAAGGATACGGACCTGTTTCAACGCGACATATCGCAGCTTCTCAACCACCCAATCGAACCGGTCTATAACCTTTTCAAGCAGTTCGCCAAGCTGATGCCTGTCTTTTTCAATGAAATAGGGGCGGAAGGTTACCTGCGCGATGTCTCCACTGAAATCGATGAAATACACAGACGCAAGGATGCTCTCATCCACTTCTTGCGCAAACAAAGTCATGTGGAAAGCAGCAACCTGATTGTTGATTTTATTGAGGCTATCTTTAGTTTCTGGAAAACAAAGGACAAAAATGTCCTTACCCCGTTTCTCCCTGAAGAAGTGCTCTCAGAGGTTAAGAAAAAGGGAATATTCATCGATGATATGCATAAACTCTTGCAGAGGGTCTTCGAACTGCCGGGCATGGAAGAGATTCCCGACCTGCAGGAATGGCAGGATAAGCCACGGGCCAGATACCTGGAAAAGCAAAGTGATATTGCCGAGACAGAAAAGACCCGTTTTGACCAGTTGGTGCGGATGTACAAACTGCTCTTCAACAAGTACAATCTTGGCTTCCAGGAAATGCGCCATCAGCTCAAACAGGCAATTAACAGCGGTTTCCCTGAAATGGAGCAACTGCTTGCAGACTTGGAGATCTGCGACACTTACCAGTGCCTTGATGCCCTGCTGACCCATCTTGAGGGGCTTAAGGAAATAATCTTAAGCGATGAAAAGTTTGAGGCCAAGGAGGATATTTACTATAAACGCCACATCGCCGTTGACATACCATCGGTTTACGGCCGTTACCGTGAGAGAAAATTTGATGCGCTCGGGCTTACCTTCCGCCTGGAAAACCTGGCCAACATCTATTTGGAAAGACTCCCCGAAACAGTCAACCTGTCATTTATCACCCGGGCAACATTTATCCGAATCATCAAATGTCTGAACCTTTATCTGCGAGCTCTGAAAATAGATGGCATCACAAGCCGCAGGCTGGAAACCTACCTGGGGCTTCTTTCCAGTTCGCTCGACATTAAAAGGTTCTCTTACACCCAATATCTTGATATATTCAGGGGATTGTCCGATGGTGTCAAGGATGTGATCTATGCCCACTACACCAATATCCACCAGAATAATCTCTCCATCATCATTCCCCAGATCGGAGAAACCAACCTGTTGACCAAGTATCGCAAACTCTGGGATGAAAAGGATACTGGCGGTTCTATTCTCAGATTGTCTGAATCCTTTTTCAGAAATCTTATAGCAGGCACCTTTGGACTTCAGCACCTGGATAATTTCATAACCGGGATCATGCAGACCCTGGAAAGCCAGAAAGAGCTACTGGACCAGGAAAACCTTGACCTCCTGATGACCTATAATCCTGAAAATGTTATCAGCTTCCTGCAAAACAGCAATCCGCAAACCAGAAACCTTATCCATCTGGGCAACAAGGGCTTCAACCTGACGCACCTCGCAAGCGACAATAAACCGGTGCCGCCCGGCTTCATCATTACCACGGAAATTTTTCGCTGCTGGTCGGTGGTCAATAGATTCGACAAAGCCCGCGATGAATTCATGCGGCAGGTGCGCCAGTCTTTGTCCGAATTAGAAACGCTCACAGGCAGGCAATACGGCTACCCACAGAATCCACTCCTGCTTTCGGTACGCAGCGGTGCATCAATTTCCATGCCTGGCATGATGGCCACCATCCATAACGTTGGCCTGAACCAGGACATAGTTGAGGAGTTTGCCATGGCCTCTGGAAAAGAGTATTTGGCCTGGGACAACTACAGGCGCTTTCTGCAGTCCTGGAGCATGGCAAAAGGCATGAAACGCGAACAGTTTCAGGCACTTATGAACGGTGCCAAAACTCGTCACAACGTCAAAGTAAAAAAAGACTTTACGCCGGCCCAGATGAAGGAATTGGCCCTGGAGTACCAAAAAACTGTACGCGCCGTAAGCATCGGTATCCCTGATGATCCGTGGTTGCAGTTGACAGAGGCCATTGAAATTGTGCTGAACTCCTGGAACGCCCTCAAGACCAAGGAGTACCGTTCCCTGATGGATGCATCTGACTCATGGGGCACAGCAGTTATCATCCAAAGCATGGTTTTCGGCAACCTGAATCAGGAGGCTGGAAGCGGTGTGGTTTTTACAGCCCACCCCTATAGAAAGGTGAGCAGGGTTGCGCTTTGGGGCGACTATGCCATAGGCGATCAGGGTGAAGATATTGTCAGCGGCCTGGTTACAACTTACCCCGTCTCTGTTGAACAGGCTGAAATTGACGGCCGTTCCAAAGAAAATACCCTGGAGAACCGTTTCCCGGAAATTTACCAGGCTCTGCTCGATCTCTCCCGCGAACTGGTATATGAAAACCGCTGGAATCCCCAGGAAATTGAATTTACCTTTGAAAGCTCAGATGCCAAGGATTTCTATATCCTGCAGACTCGGGATATGATTACCATCAAAAAGAAGGAAAACCTCTTTGTCTTTGAAAATCCCGAGAAACTTGAACCCCATTTTCTTGGCAAAGGTATTGGGGTCAGCGGCAGCGCCCTATCCGGTCGTGCCGTTTTTACCCATGAAAACATTGATCAAATCCGCCGGGAAGATCCCCGGAGCACCCTCATCCTGATCCGCCAGGACACAGTACCTGAGGACATTAAAGAAATTGCCAAGGCCCAGGGACTGCTTACCGCGCGTGGGGGCCAGACATCCCATGCTGCAGTGGTCGCCACCCAACTCGAAAAAACCTGCATCGTCGGCTGCAAAGACTTACGGGTGTATGAGAGTGAGCAACGCTGTGAAATCAATGGACATGATATTCGTTTCGGAGAGGAAGTCAGTATTGACGGCAGAAAGGGGCTTTTTCTTAAGGGGAAACACCCTATTCGCGAAGAAGTCCACATCCTTCCTATTTAAACGAGATGAGAGCGCTGCATCTTCTGCGTTATCAGCCAGTTCGCGCAGTTTTACTGCAGCGAACTGGCTTCTGCCTTGAATCTACAGCACTCTCATCTCGTTAATTATCAAGTTAAGTAAAGGTCATAATTTATTATGTCAAAAATAAAAGCCATCATCTTCGACCTCGACGGCACCCTGATTGACTCTGTTGCCGACCTTGCCAACAGCGTTAATCATACACTGGCAGAGATCGGCCTGCCCGCCCATACCACTGAAGAGATAAGAAGCTATGTCGGAGACGGGGTCCAGAAGCTTATCAAACGGTCACTCGGGCAAATCCATTTGGATAAATTTGATGATGCCTTTGCTATTTTCATGGAACATTACGGGTCGCATTGCACAGACAATACCTTTCTCTATCAGGGGGTAGATGAAACCCTTCCTGCACTGGCTCAAAATTATTTACTGGCCGTCTTAACCAACAAAAGCTTGAAATTTTCGCACAAAATTCTGCAATCCCTGGAAGTGGGAACTTACTTCAAGGAAGTGTTGGGTGGCGACAGCTTTTCCACTAAAAAACCCGACCCTGAAGGAATTTTCTATCTGGCTGATAAATGGTCCATTGACCCTGTCAGTGAAATGGTCATGGTGGGCGATCATGCCACCGATATTGAAGTGGGCCGGAGGGCTGGATGCAAGACAGTATTTATCGAGGGCGGTATAGGTAAAAAACGCGGGCTGTCACCTGATTTTGTTATACAGTCAATAACCGAACTGCCTGATTTGCTGTAAAGGGTGAGGTGATGGTGACAGGTAATAAGTGCTCGCTTTTTCCACCCACGCTGAAAATCGCGGCGGCCATATCCAACTACCCCGGATATCCTGTCTTAGGATCAATAGTGTAGCACAGCGGCGCACGTACGTAACACTTGGAGGCTTACAGTTTATATACGTAGTAACAGAACAGTAGTAGTGTAAAGTTTGGAGGTGAAGAGAGTTTCAGTAGATTGGATTTGGCAATATTGGCACCTGAAAAAAACGTATTGCCCGACTTTATGAGAAAGCTGTTGACGCTGTCAGGATCGGGCAATACGTTTGGTTATGGGTTCCTTGTTTTGTCAAATATGGAGCACTATTACGTAAACATCATTTACTTGCAGGTAAACTTTACGGGGTGGCAAGCGCCAGATTGGCACTGCTCACCACTCGTACACGGAGCTCCTTTTGGCAGTAAGTCGGTGGGACAATCAGTAAGGCAACTGCCTATTTCATCCGGCTCACAGATCCCGTCGCCGCAAACGGGTATGGTTGCTGTCTCTTCAACCTTGACCAGCACCTCGTTGGAGTAATCTGAATAAGCAGCTCCGGCAAAGGCGCGGACACGATACTTGTAGGTGCCGGGTGCTACACCAATGTCTTGGTAACTGGTAACATCATTACCTGTCGTACCAATCTCAGCGAAATTGTATTTGCCTCTTATTTTTTTCGCCCGCTCGACTGAAAAACCCT
>JBDLJI010000027.1:0-12473 GCA_039714455.1 Thermodesulfobacteriota bacterium | reverse complement strand
CACCGCGCAGAATATCTCCAGTGGAAATCTGGACTGAACCATCCATGGCTGTTAATCGTTTTGCTACAGTTCCTTTGCCTGCCCCCGGGGCTCCTAATAGTATTAACTTCAATATGTTCCTCCAATTAATTGCTCTATTTTAAAGTATAAGGTTGTATGAAATTTCGGCTGGCCACTATACCCGATTTCCTGATGAGATGGTAGAGCAAATCGAGAAAAACTTAATCGAGAGAGACTCTCTCAATACCTGAACCAATCCCTCCTTTAAAGGCATAAATTATCCCACCTATAATTCCAACAAAAATCATGAAAAAGGTAGTTAATAAAGATAAGGCTAAAGCCTTTTCAGGTGTTGTAAACTCAGTGAGATAGAATAGAAAGGTCGCTTCCCTGACACCGATACCATTCACCGACGGGGCCACACCCATAATCAGTAAGATGGGAACAAAAAAGAAAAAGAAGCCTATGGGTATTTCAATAGAAAGACTTGTGGCCAGCAGAAAATTTACCATAATAAACGAAATTTGTCCCAAGACAGTGAGTGCGAAACATTCGCCCAATATTCCTTTATGCTGACGGTACTCATACATTGCCCGGTAAACTTCCCTTATTTTTTCCAGAAAAATAGCAGGTAAAAGCGGGATATGCAGTTGGCAGAGGCCATCAACGATTTTTTTGTTAAAAATTAAAACAGCAAGTGTAATTGTCGCAGCAGTCAGCATCACAATGCTTCCCAGTATTTTGTGAGAACCCTGTGCAATATCAAGGAAAAATATACTTGAAATACTGATAAGCAGCATTGTTACCAAACCAAAAAGTCGATCAACCACCACAGCACTGAATACCGTCACGCTGCCTTTTGAAGCCTTATACAGGTAGTAAGCCTTTACCATCTCACCCCCTATCGTGGATGGCAGGACATTATTGAAGAACAGGGCTATCAGGTTGACATAATATGTTGTTGAAACAGAAATTTTTGTACCGTGGACCTGGATAACGGAGCGAAGACGGAAAGCAACAGCAAGCAAACCTGTAAAAAAAACAAGAACGGCTAAAACAAAGTAGAGCGGTTGTATTGTTTTTAAATAATGAAAAACAGTCGGGAGTTGTCCCCTGAAATAATAAAGGATGGTGCCCATCAGGCTGAAGCTGACTATGAACCGTAAAAGGGTCAGCCATATTTTTCTCTTTTTGGTTGGAATGTGCTTTTCCATAGTATCGGTCAAACGACAAGAGAGAGCCAGGTTGCCACGAACAGGGTGAGGCTTATCAGGCCATTTAAGGTAAAGAAGGATAATTGTATCCTGGAAAGGTCCTTAGGGGTGACAACAAGATGCTGATAAAAAAGTGCTGCCCCGGTAAATAGAATGCCCATGTAATAAAAATAATTCAGGTCGGAGGTTATCCCGGTCAGTACAAAAAGGGCAAAGGCAATGACGTGAAATATTACGGCAATCCTGAATGCATTCCTGCGGCCAAACCTGGAGGGAAGAGAGAAAAGCCCTATCTTGGCATCAAAGTCGGCATCCAGGCAGGCATAAACTGTATCAAAACCTGCAACCCAGAACAAAACCCCGGCAGATAAGACAAAAGGATAATCTTGCAGGGAGCCGGAGACAGCAACCCAGCCGCCAAGTGGTGAAAAAGCAAGGGCCACTCCCAGGACAACATGACAGAGCCAGGTAAAACGTTTTGTAAGAGAATAAAAAAGAGTAAGTGCCAGGGCAAAAGGTGAAAGTATCAGGGTAAGCTGATTGAGATTATAACAGGCAAAGAAAAAAATTCCAGCGGCCAGGATAACCATTGCCCATGCTTCCGGGAGCTTAACGGCTTTTGCAGGTAATGCCCTGGAGGCTGTTCGAGGGTTCAACTCATCAAACTTGCGGTCAACAATCCGGTTAAACCCCATGGCGCAAGTCCGGGCCCCCACCATTGCCAAAACAATCCAGCCGAATGTTGCAGGACCGGGCACACCACGTGCTGACAGAAAGGCCCCCATGAAAGCAAACGGCAGTGCAAATACCGTGTGCTCAAACTTGATCATTTCAAGCAATATGGCAATTTTCTTCAACATTGATCTTTTGTCTTTGACAGGCTTCTAAATACCCTGCCAGCGTTTCAGGCCGTCAATCTCAAATCCCAGCAGATCCGCAAGCCGTCCGGCAAAAAAAGTTGCCATCTCTTCAAGATTATCCGGATGATGATAAAAAGAAGGCATCGGGGGACACACTACAGCACCTGCATCGTGCACTTTCAGCATGTTTTCCATGTGGATACGGTTAAATGGAGTCTCCCTGACAGCAAGCAACAGTGGCTTTTTTTCTTTCAGCATTACATCCGCAGCACGGTGTACAAGATTTTTAGCTATACCATTTGCAATTGCCCCAAGTGTTCCCATGGTGCACGGCAAGATAAGCATTGCATCAAATTTGCTCGAACCACTCGACATCGGTGCTCCAAAATCATCTTTTGCATGCCACTGTACTATAAACTCATTTAATTCGTCTGGGGTTAACCCGAGTTCATGCTGCAGTACCAATCGGCCGGCATCGGATATAATGCCATGTATTTCCACATCCAAGTGCTGCATTAACTTCAGGAACTGAACAGCGTAAAGACTGCCACTTGCGCCTGTTATTGCCAGGATAATCTTCTTTCTCATTTTACACCTATGTATAATGTAACAATACCCATGGTCAAAGGCCGATAATACTGCCTGGAAAACCCTGCTTCCTTCATCATTGCAAGTAATTCCTCAGGCTCGTAGAACTTTGCAATTGAACTGGCAAGGTATTCATAGGCCTCCTTATCACCGGAAACCAGTCCGGCGATCTTTGGTAACACCCGGTTCAAATAAAAATTATAAATCGGTTTGAAGAAAGCATTACGGGGTCGTGAAAATTCAAGGATCAGCAGTTTGCCTCCCGGCTTCAATACCCGCAACATTTCGGCAAGTCCCTTTTCAGTCCGGGCCAGATTCCGCACCCCGAACGCAACCGTAACTCCCCAAAACTTTCCACTGCCGGTTGGGATTTCTTCACCATCACCACAGACAGCCGCAATTCTTTCCCTGCGTCCGTCAACCGGCAATGTCTTTAATCCACTCAGGAGCATATCTTCACAAAAATCAATTGCAACAACATAACGTGCCGGAGCCTGGCGGGTCAGTTCAAGTGACAAGGGAAGCGTTCCTGCACAAAGATCAAGAATTGCGCCCTCCGGAAACTGCTTTAACTCACGGGTTGTGACCCAGCGCCAATAACTATCCATCTTCAGACTCAAGAGAGAATTCAGAAAATCGTACTTATTGCTGATAGAAGCAAATTTGTCCCGGACAAACCGCTTTTTTTCTTCAACCGATTGTGAGGTTTCTACTGTCACTAATTTATCCTTCAACCTGGGGGAAAAATTTAAGCGGCAGAGCTTCTGCAGCCCCATCCCCTCTTTCAATCAAATATTCAATAAAACGAATCAGTCCTTTTTTCTTATCAGGACTGAGATCATGTTCAATACCGCGCAGATATTCATAACAGGCTTCAGTATCCATTGAAACCCTCGGCGCAACTCTTTTACTGATGGCCTTCAATTTCTGTTTGCCCTCGTTTCTGCAGCGAAGCAATTGACGGTGAACTTCCATGACAACTTTCGGATTCCTGCGGCAGAATTCCTCACGCATGGCCCAGATTGCAAAGACAAACGGCAATGAAGTTTTTTCATGCCAGATTTTACTGAGATCAATCATATGATGATACGTTTTGTTTTGCGCCAGGAGCAGGGCTTCATCACCGATGGCAAGTACTGCCTGGATATTTTCGTTTTCCTGCGCTTCTAATACAGACCCCACTTCATAATTTGGCATGACATGATAAAACTTTTCCAGAATGATCTTAACCAGGCTGACAGAGGTCTGGGATTGTCCACTGAGGAGTAGAGTTCTGCCTGCAAGCAGGCTTGGATCACATCGTGAAAAAAGATAAACACTTCCAACCGGTCCTGAAGCACTGATCGAGATATCATCAAGCAGTAAATAATCCTGCGGATGGGCTGCATACTCCTGAGAGGATACCAGGCCCATATCAAGTTCGTTTGCATAAAGCATTCTGTTCAAGACCGAAGGCGCAGCCTCAACAACATTCCATTCAGGGCGATTCACCGTCCTCTGCCAGATATCATAGAGCGGAGCGGTATTAATAAAGTTAACCATGCCTATGCGCACTTTTGAGTCACTCAGCATACTATCCCCTACTCCACCCATTCAACCTGTACAGACTCGCCGGCTGTTGTCATATATTCAAGTATATCTTCACTTGAATTCATACTACCCTGACAGTAAACTTTCAGTATCCGGGCCTGTTTTCCCGGTTCCAGTGTTCCCAATTCAGAATCAATTCCCCAGGCTTCGGCACCACCACGCGTAGCCATACTGAACACCGTTTCCGGTGAAAGGCCGGGGTGGTCTTCCCGCAAAAGACGCATTTCGCGCCATATACTCAGTAGAGCATTACTGGCCTTACTGTCAGTTCCCAAGGCCGGGAGAATACCATGGGCAAGAAATTCTGTCACCGGTGCTTTACCTGAACCAAGAAATCTGTTACTGCCGGGACACAAACATATTTTTGCCTTTCTCCAAGCCATGGTTTCAATTTCTTCTTGGTCCACATGCACCACATGAACACACATTGTTTTATCATTTAAAACCCCAAGACTTTCCAGATAATGCACAGACCCCATTCCCGGTACTTTGAAGGTGTTATCCCAGGCTCCCATCTCGTGTAAAAAATCCAAGAAGGACCCACTGCCTGTTTGTAAAAATTCCACCTCCTGTCTTGACTCTGCAGCATGGATAGAAAATATATGGCCCCGCCGGTCACCATTATTTTTTATTGCCTGTATCAAGCCCGGAGTTGTTGAATAGGGAGCATGGGCGGTGCAGGAAATATCAAGGGAATCATCAGAGAACACCTCCCCAAGCCTCAACAGTGACTGTGCTTCAGACTCCTTTGCCAGGCCTAACAGTTCAAGCAGAAAACACACCTTTGTGCTTTGCCCCTGCCCTATTAATCTACTTGCCAGAGAATTACCGATATCCCCAACGAATCCGATTCCTTCATCTGACATTTGCTGAAGAACCTGACTGCCATTGCTCAATATTTGTTTCTCTGCATCAATGGTATTTTGAGAAAAGTTATCACGTGCCTTTAATAGATCCCTGATCCACAGAGTGGGATCGTTGCTATATAGAGTCTGATCCTTGCCGGGTTCAACAAGATCAAGATGGGACAATTCAAGATGACAGTGGCTGTTAATCAAGGCAGGGGCAAGTACCCCGTGCTCATGTTCCTGGATAGGATAACCGCCAAACTCCTTGATTACGTCTTTAAATTTCCCTACCGCCCTTATTAAGCCCTCATAAACAAATACTGCACCATCTTCTATTATATCCTGGCTCACTCCATATATTTCAGATGAAGCATCTGCTACAACCCATGGTGCACGATGGATCATGGGTTGATTTTTTTTTGCCGGATGAGGCTTTGCTTGATTTATCATTGGAAGCAGAAAACATTTTGGGATAAATAAAACTAGTCTGATGTAACGAAAGTATAATCCATGGTTCTCTGTTGGGGTACAAAACCTGCCCCTTCAATAAGGTTACGGATTTCTTTTTCAGACAACCTGAAAGAAACTCCTGCAGCAGCAACCACGTTCTCTTCAATCATGGTGCTGCCAAAATCATTGGCACCGAAAAACAGCGAGACCTGAGCAATTTTAGGTCCCTGGGTTACCCAGGAAGCCTGGATATTATCAACGTTGTCAAGCACTATTCTTGACCAGGCCAGCATTTTCAAATAGGAGTGTGCTGTAGCTTTGTGTATTTCTGCAAGGGCTGTATTGTCAGGTTGAAAAGGCCAGGGAATAAATGCGGTAAAGCCGCCCGTTTCATCCTGCAGATTTCTGATACGAATGAGATGTTCAAGCCGCTCTTCAAGGCTTTCAATATGGCCGAACATCATGGTAGCTGTTGTGCGCATACCCTGATGATGTGCCTGTCTCATAACGTCAATCCATTCATCTGCAGAGCATTTTCTCGGAGCAGCCTCTCCCCTGACACGGTCGGATAGTATCTCGGCGCCTCCACCGGGTATGGAGTCAAGTCCCGCCTCTTTGAGCCGCTCTATAACCTCTGCCACAGAAAGACCTGAGAGCTTGGCAAAATGACATATTTCCGGTGGCGAAAAACCGTGGATATGAATGCCTGTTTTTTTGATGAATCGCAGCATCTCCTCATAAAATTCCAGTGGCTTGTCAGGATGAAGACCACCCTGGAGGAGGATCTGGGTCCCTCTTAATTCCTTGGTTTCCGCTATCTTTTCTTCAAGTTCCTCAAAGGATATAACCGTGCCGTCAGGATCCTCAGGCCCCTTGTAAAAGGCGCAGAATTTACAGGCTGAAATACAGATATCAGTATAATTTATGTTCCTGTCAATAATATACGTAACAACGGAAGCCGGGTGTTTTTTCTTACGGATAAAATCTGCAAGGAAACCCAGGTCAAAAAGATTACCATCCCGGAACAAAGTCAATGACTCTATTTCAGTAATTCTTTCACTGTTGAGAATTCTCTGTTTTATATCTTGTAGGCTGCTCATTTTATTTCTCTCACTGCAAAAATATCAAAGAGCCATCCCAACACTTTGAATATCTTTACTCTAACCTGCTGTTTACTGCATCAATAGGAATTTATAACGTTATAGAGGGTATCCCGCTCTATCGGAATACGTCCTGCTTCCTGGATCAATCGGAGAAGCTGTTCGCGTGACATGGCCTGCTCTGTTTCTGCGCCTGCCATATGGGTGATAATCTCCTCTTTTACGGTACCGTCTACATCATCAGCTCCATAGGAAAGTGCTATCTGGCTTAATTTCTGGCCAATCATTACCCAATAGGCTTTAATATGAGGAAAATTATCAAGGAAACAACGCGCTACGGCAATATTCTTTAGGTCGTCAACTCCCGAAGTCCTGGCCAATTGCGACAATTCAGTATTTTTCGGATGAAAGGCCAGTGGGATAAAAGCAAGAAAACCATTTGTCTCATCCTGTGCTTTTCGCAACATGTCAAAATGCTCCAAGCGCTCCTCCAGTGATTCGATGTGGCCATAGAGCATTGTAGCATTCGTATGAAGTCCAACCTTATGGGCGGTTTTCGCCACCTCGATCCACCCACTTCCCGAAAGTTTCTTTTCGCAGGTCAATTCTCTGATCCTCGGGCTGAAGACCTCAGCCCCCCCTCCGGGAATGGAGCCAAGCCCTTCTTTCTTCAGATCTTCCAGTACTCCTGCTGTTCCAAGTCCTGAAATTTCAGCTAAGTGGGCGATCTCCACACAGGTAAACGCCTGGATATGAACGTCAGGCCTCTCTTCCTTTATGACTTTCAGCAAATCAGTATAATATGAATAGGGCAGATCAGGATGTATGCCGCCTACCATATGAATCTCAGTGATAGGCTCGGAGAGTCTCTCCCGCACCTTTTGCCTCACCTCTTCAATGGTCATCTCATAAGCAAGGTCGGAATCCTTGTCCTTACCAAAAGCGCAGAATTTACAAAGGTTGGTGCAGATATTTGAGTAGTTGATGTGCTGATTGTAGATAAAATACGCTTTTTGGCCGTTTATCCTTTCACGCACTATATTGGCGAGATAGCCGACGGCCAGAAGATCAGAACTTTGAAAGAGACGAAGCCCATCTTCAACACTTATTCGTTCACCGGCCTGTACTTTTTCAAGAATATCACCCAGTCCTGCTTTTTGTATCAAAGAATCCATTTTGTTATAGGAGTTAGCGCACTTGAATATAGCTGTACTACCATGTTGCGCTTAATCAAGAAAATTTTTAAGTTTGTCTCTCCGACTTGAATGCCGGAGCCTGTTGAGTGCCTTTTTCTCAATCTGTCTGATACGCTCGCGGGAAACATTAAAACGCTTACCAATCTCTTCCAGGGTATATTCCGCCTTCTCCCCGATACCGAAACGAAGACGAATGATCTTTTCTTCCCGCTCACTCAGGGTGCAAAGAATTTTCTTTACTCTGCTGGACAATTCACGATTTTGCACAGCCTCATATGGAGATATTGATTCCTGGTTTTCCAAAAAGTCACCCAAAGTACTGTCATCGTCCCCAATCGGTGTCTCCAGAGAGATCGGCTCTCTTGAGGCCTCAAGGATTGCCAGAATCTTATCCATGGGCAACTCCGTTTGCTTGGCAATCTCCACCGGGGTCGGTTCCCGTCCCAGTTCTTTTAAGAGAGAATAGAAGGCCTTAAAAAATTGACTCCGCAACTCGAGAAAATGAACAGGGAGCCTGATGGTCCTTGTTTTATCTAATATGGCCCGTGTGATTGCCTGTCTGATCCACCAACTTGCATAGGTGCTGAATTTGTTACCCTTGGTGTAATCAAAACGGAATACGGCCCGCATGAGGCCAAGATTACCTTCCTGTATAAGATCTGCCAGGGTCAATCCCTGATGCATATAACGTTTTGCTATACTGACAACCAGCCTCAGGTTGGCCCGTATCATCTCATCCTTAGCAGCCTCAATAGAGCGGACATATGCCTCTATCTTGGTGTGCAACCCAAAAAGTTCTCTGATATCAGGACATTCCGCTTTACATCGCGCAACAGATTCCTTCATGAAGTTAAGTTGCTGCTTTTTGGGTTTTAAGGATGGATCCCTTTTTTCCCACAGATCGATACGGTCCTTGAGAATTTGCATCTCGGGTACATCTGACTCATCCTGACGAATAGCCTTAATAATAGCATCGAAACCTTCACGAATCGTACGGCTGTAGATTCCTTCCTCCTCAGGGGTTAAAAGCTCAAAACGACCCATTTCCCTGAGATACGTTGTGGTTGTCTCTTCTGGATCATGCGGTTCGTCTGCAGGGTCAGAAGATGATATGGCACCAGTCGTACTATCTTTTGCTTTTACAAGTGAACTGGAGCCGCTTTTTTTAAAGTCGTCCCATGTCTCACCGGAAAGAGTTCTCTTCTGACCCGATTTTCCCTCAGATACTATTTCAATGTTGTTTTCTGCCAGAAAATCAAAAATTTCTTCTATGATGCTTGTTTCTTTTATATCGTCGGGAATAAGTTCGTTTAACAGAGTAAATGAAACACATCCTTCAATTTTACCTGCATCAAGCAACTTAGATTTAATTGTCACTAGCATTAAAACAATACCCCTTTACTCTTCTTAGTTATATTTGATGGTTCAACAAGGTCCCACGAAAAACCTTCTGAGTTTTCATGAACAAAAATGATAATTCAGCAAGAAAAAAAAGCACTTCTGACATTTTTATTTTATCATTAAAAAATAGCTGCGAAAATATTTCATATACGCTGCCCAAGCATTAATATCTCCCATAAAACGAAAAGTCTTTATAATTACCTCAATTCTCACAAAAAAGAAATGAAAAAATTACATTTTCAAAGAGACAAAAATAAGACAATAAAAAAAATCAGCTGCAAATTTCGACTCCCCTGTCCAGCAAAACTTCAATATCTTGACACACTCGAAAATCTTTCACTATACTCAGCCAGACAACAGGTAATTAATCTACTAAAAGTAAGACCTAAAAGGTCAGGAAACAAGGAGACATGTAATTTTATTGCATAGATGTAAACTGCCTTGAATAATACGTTTACATCATAATTTTCCAGGAGAATAATTCCCTCAAACTTGCCACCAAACTCTCATGATTGAAAAACGAACCAGCGGCATTCTCATTCACCTGACGTCACTTCCAGGAAAGCACGGTATTGGAGACTTTGGTCCTGGTGCTTACATGTTCATTGATTTTCTTGCTGCTTCCGGTCAGAGTTACTGGCAATTCTTGCCGACCGGACCAACCAGTACTGTTTTTGACAACTCGCCTTACATGTGCAGGTCTGTGTTTGCCGGCAATCCCCTACTTATCAGCCTGGAGTTACTCCAGGAGAACAACTATCTCTCTGCTAATGACTTGGAAGAGGCACCTGAATTTTCTGAGCATGTCGTTGACTATCCCAAAGTAGCAGCATACAAGAATGCACTGGTCAAAAAAGCCTTTGAAAATTTTTCGCACTCAGGACCAAGTATTCATTTTAAAGATTTTTGTGCTAATCATAAAGAATGGCTCGATGACTATGCCTTATTTATGAGTTTCAGGGAAGAGTTTAATTCCGCCCCTTGGTATGAATGGCCGGATTTTGCTGCCCGTCGAAGCGGTAAAGCCTTCACCCAATACGTATCAAAAAAAGCCCAGGAACTTCTGTACTATAAGTTTGTCCAGTTTATTTTCTTCAGCCAATGGCAAAAGATATACGACTACGCCCTTGCAAAAAATATTTCACTGATTGGGGATATTCCAATATATGTCGCATTAGACAGCTCGGATGTCTGGGCAAACCAGGAACTTTTCAAGATAAATCCCAAGACCCTCAAGCCGATTAAAGTTGCCGGGGTGCCTCCTGATTACTTCAGTGAAACAGGCCAACGCTGGGGAAACCCGGTCTATAAATGGAAAACTGCCAACAATAAATATAACAAAAAACTCTACGACTGGTGGTTGCACCGCTTCAGACAGATATTTTCAATGATGGATATGGTCAAGATTGATCATTTCAGGGGATTTGAAGCCTTCTGGGAAATTCCGGCCCGTGATAAAACCGCGGTTAACGGCAAATGGACAAAAGGTCCGGGGAAATCTTTTTTCTCATACCTGAAAAAAGAACTCAAAGAACTGCCAATTATTGCCGAGGATCTTGGAGTGATTACTCCCCCTGTTGAGAAAATGAGAGATGAACTCGGTTTTCCCGGCATGAAGGTATTGCAGTTTGCCTTTGAATCAGATGAAAAAAATCCCTACCTGCCTCACAATTACGAACAGACCAATTCCGTAGTCTATACAGGTACCCATGACAACAACACGACTCTGGGCTGGTTCATGGGGAATAAACTTTCCGATGAGGCCAGAAATAGTATCAGGAGGTATCTTAACAGCTATGACGACAAGAATATTGTCACTGAATTTACACGCTTAGCAATGTCTTCAATAGCTGACCTGGCTATTATTCCCCTGCAGGATATACTTGTTTTTGGAGAAGATTGCCGGATGAATAAGCCTGGCACCCAATCAGGCAATTGGCGCTGGCGCTGCGCCTCACATTTCTTCAGCAATGAAGTGTCGCAGCGTTTACGTGATATGACTATTTTTTATAACCGTTCAGGTTGAAAGTTCCTATTAATTGAGGAGACCGTCATGGATGTTTTAGTTTTCCTGGGAAGTCCCCGCAAAAAAGGAAACTCAGAGGTATTAACAGAAGCGCTGCTTGAAGGTGTCAGGGACGAAGGTGGAATGCCGGAGATTATAAGGCTCTGCGACCTCAAAATATCACCATGCATCAGTTGCGGCGGCTGTGATAAAAAAGGTAAATGTGTTGTTGAGGATGACATGACCCCCCTTTATGAAAAAATCATCTCTACTGACAAAATTATCCTTGCATCCCCAATTTTTTTCTATGGCATCACCGCCCAGGCCAAAGCTTTCATCGACAGAACCCAGGCTCTCTGGAACCGTAAAAGGCTTCTACAAAGGAAAGGTGAGTGGGTTGACAACCCGGAACGAAAGGGCTTTTTCATCTCCGTTGCCGCAACCCGCGGAGCCAAGATTTTTGCAGGTGCAATCCTCACCATGAAATATGGCTATGATGCCATGGGTATGCAATATGCTGGTGAATTTCTTGTAAGCGGACCTGACAAATTGGGTGATATGGCTAAGAATGAAATAAAACTTGCCGAAGCAAAAGAAGCCGGAAGGAACTTTATACTTGGATTAAATGCTCACGTTGACTAACAGGACTCCCAACAATTACTTGACAAACAGGACAGCATCCTTTAAAAAAACCTGCATCCGTGAACCGACGCTCCCAAAGGACGATTCTACTACATCACGGATTTAGGATAAATGCCGATCATCAGGCCCCATCGTCTAGCGGTCAGGACTCCGGCCTCTCACGCCGGCAACAGGGGTTCGATTCCCCTTGGGGTCACCATAATAAATACAAGGAGTTAGGCTATATGGCTTAACTCCTTTTCTTGTCTTCGGGTAAATCTTTCGGGTAAATCACTTAATATATCAAAGGCAAATCCAGCCCAAAGGTCAACATATCCACTGTACACCTTGACACTTTAAGAACCATTCACGACTTTTGATTGATAGCAGGCATTGATAGTTATTAAATAAAAATGGCAGGACCATTTCTGACCCTGCCATTAAATTTCATAAAGGAAGATTGAAAAATTATTTACTTCTTATGATCTTTGTTAAAATTAATTATTGAAAAGATTCCAAATAAATTTTTTTGCACACTCTGGGCAGATACAGTGAGTAAACTCTGCATGATAATGTTCCCTGATATAAGCTTCTTTATGA